>JADFDB010000019.1 GCA_018263175.1 Spirochaetota bacterium | reverse complement strand
GTCGACGAACGCTCGCCGATGTAAACGACATTCTTGAGCGACGGCAGTTTCGCCGAAGCGTTCTTCCCGGCCGCCTGCGTGATGAGCTCGGGGATCACCTCATTCGCCGTGTCAAAATAGCTCGTGTCGCGGTATTTGTCCATAAGCACGAGCGTCGTCGAGTCCGACTGACGCAGGATGTACTCGAGCTCATGTGACTTGTAGTTGGTGTTGACCGTTACGAGCACCGCGCCGATCATGCCGAGGCCGAACTGCATGTACACCCACTGCGGCAGGTTGGTGGTCCACACCGAAACATGGTCGCCCTTTTTGACGCCGAGCGCCATAAAGCCTTTGGCGACCGAGCCGCACGATGCCGAAAACTCGCGATAGTTCTGGCTGATTCCGAGCTCCGGATACACCAGCGCCCGGTTGTCGGGATACTTCGCGGCCGTTTCCTTTAACAGCCCGCCGATGGTAATTTCCCTGAAATCCGACATTGTAAATCCTCCTGAAGTTGTAAATAAAAACAGTCTCCCATTGCCAGCCTCTCCACTCAGGATCCCGGATGTCAGGGCCTGCCGCGGTCCCCGTAAACTCCGAACCATTTCCCGCCGGGGGCGGGACCGGCGGTCCGGAGTTTACGGTTATGCGGCACGTCCATTTCTATATATCTACGTCCCCTTTACGCATAACAGCCGATGGCACGCGAGATGACCGTGCGCTGTATCTCGCTCGTCCCCTCGCCGATGGTAAGGAGCTTGTAATCGCGATAGAAGCGCTCGATATTGTACTCGCGCATCAGCCCGTACCCGCCGTGCAGCTGCACGGCCTCGTCCACCACGCGGCCCATAACCTCCGAGCAATAGAGCTTTGCCATGGCCGCGTGCTTCGAGAAGGGCAGGCCGGCATCTTTGAGCCGGCAGGCCTTGTACAGGAGATTTCTCGCCGCCTCGATCTCCGTCGCCATGTCGGCGAGCTTGAAGGCGCTCACCTGGAACGTCGAGATCGGAACGCCGAACTGCTTGCGCTGCTTCGAGTACTTGAGCGCGAGTTCATAAGCCCCCTGCGCCCCGCCAAGCCCCATCGCGGCGATCGCGAGCCTGCCGTTGTCGAGCGTGGAAAGCATCTGATGAAAGCCCTCCCCGCGCTTGCCGACCAGGTTCTTTTCGGGCACCCGGCAGTCGTCGAAATAAAGCTCGCCGGTGTCCGAGGCGCGCCACATCATCTTGCCCTTCATCTTATTCGCCGTAAAGCCGGGCGTGCCGTTCGGCACCATGATACACGACACTTCCTTCTTGCCGTCCGCCCTCTTTCCGGTTATCGACTGTACCACGCAGACGCCCGCCATCACCGAGGTCGAATTCGTTATGAATATCTTGCTTCCGTTTATGACCCACTCGCCGTTTTCGAGGCGCGCATTGGTCCTGCTCGCCCCTGCGTCGGACCCGGCTTCCGGCTCCGTCAGTCCGAACGAGGCGAGTATCTCGCCGCGGCAGAGCTTCGGCAGCCACTCGTGCTTCTGCTCCTCGCTTCCGAAATAATAGATGGGGCCGATCCCCAGCGAATTCGCGGCCGCCACCGTCGCCCCGTGCGAGCCGTCGACCCTGGAAATCTCCTCGACCGCGATGCAGTACGAGAGGTAATCCATGTGCGGGCCGCCGTACTCCTCCGAGACCACTATGCCGAAGAGGCCCATATTGGCCATCTTCTTCGTGAGGTCGGTGGAGAACGTCTCCGTCTCGTCCAGGATCTGCGCCATCGGCGCGATCTCGTGTTCGGCAAACTCCCGGACGTTATGCCTGAGCAACTTCTGTTCCTCGGTCAGTCCAAAATCGTACATGACCTTCCTCCGTGCGATACTTCCGTTATTATATCCCGTTCGTCTCTTCGTCCGGATTTACCCGGAGCGCATACGGCCGGGGGGGCCGTCCAGTCGATCACCCTCTTCGTATTCGCCGCCCCCCGCTAAACGGCCGTCGGCTCCGGTTCATCGCGGCCTTAAAATGAAAACCCCTCCGGAAGCTGGTTTTCCTTCGTTCCCACCGGCACCCACGAGAGATCGAGAATGGTATAGGTGGGACCGAGCTTCTTGAAAATCGGCACCACGCGCATTCCCATCGCCGGTTCGCCGATCGAAAGATAGCTCATGAGTATCGTGACCACGCCGTCGAACTCGATATTGATGAACTTGATCGGCTTCTCCAGAATGTTGAACGCGCCCGAGCGCTCGCACACCATGAAGGTGTGGACCCTCGCCGACTTCTTGGCGATGTCGGTCATGTCGATCACGGTGTTTTTCCCGAGACAGTCGGGGCAGTGGACCCGAAACGGCTGGTACACCGAGCCCTTGTACTCGCACTTCGGGTTGTCGCAGCGCGTCGCCATAAGCTTACCCTGAGAGAGCGCCTCGAAAAACGCCGCCTCGCCGCCGTATGAATGCATATAGGTCATGTCGCGCGGGTTGGTAACGCCGAGGAGCTTCCAGCCGGCGTCGGCGTCGCGAATGGGCGTGTTGGGCGTCAGATGATGAAAGTCGCCCTTTATCTTGTACTGATTATTTTTAACGTAAACCTGTCCGAACATACTCATGGTTCATTCTCCTCTCAGGCGTCTTTCTTTAAAAGATGATCGGGATCCATCAGGATCGTCGCGGTAACGTGCGAACCGACGCCCGCGTGGCTGATCGCCAGCGCGCGTTTGGCGCCCTTCACCTGCAGGTCGGTCCAGTCGGCCGGCTTCTTGCGGTTGAACTCCTTCCAGCGCTTCTCGTCGCCGTGCATCTCGGCCCAGCGTCCCCAGAGGTGGCATGCGATCTCGAAGGTCTGCATGATCCCCGTCGCGCCGACCGCGTGCATGCAGCCGATAAGCCCGCCCGAAAGGTTGGAGGGAAGCTTCCCGGGCTTGCCGGTATGCGGATTGGTGTGATAGCAGTCGCCCGACTCGACATAGGTGCGTCCTTCGCCGTACGGACGGATGCCGATGTCTTCGTACGTCTGCACATCGCTGATGGTGAACGCGTCGTGAAGTTCGATGACGTCGAGGTCCTCGGTCGGGTCCTTGATGCCGGTCATCCGGTAGGCGTACCAGGCGGCCACGCGCGCGCCGAGGAAGCCGGTGAAACCGGGATACCGCTCGCCGCCCGGGAAGCGCTTGCCTAAGTCCTTGTACTGCTCGGCGGTCTCGTTTGGGAGAAGCGGAATCTCCATGTCGCGCCGGTCGGCCGGCCGCAGGGTGTGGGAACCCGCGGTCACATAGATGCGCAGCGGTTTGTTCTTCGAATTTTTCGTAAGCTTTATCGCGGTCGCTTCGTCACAGATGATCGCGCACGCGGCACCCACGCTCATGAGGCAGGCGTCGAGCACCCGGAGCGGGTAGGCCACCACCGGAGACTTGAGTACGTCTTCCACGGTGATCTTCATGGGACCATGGGCGAAGGGATTGAATCGCGCATAGCCGTGATGCTTTACCGATATTTCGGCAAGCGTGCGGCGGAAGGACTCCTCCTCTTTCCCGAACACCTGCCAGTATTTCTGCGCCATGACCGCGTAGTATCCCGTGTAGATGTGGCCCAGCGGCGACTCCCAGTCCTTGTCCGCGGCGCAGGAGATGAGGAAGTTCCCCTCGTCGGTGGGCACCTCGTCCATGCGCTCCCAGCCCATGGCCAGCGTGCAGTCCGAATAGCCCGAGGCGACCGCCTTCATCGCCTCCCAGAGCGTGGAGCCGCCGGTGGCGCCGCCGGTCTTCACGCCGATATTGCCCAGCGGGTCGAGTCCCAGCCGGTCGTGGATGACGGCCTCGCCGAGGAGCTGGTCGCCGAAATGGTCGGCGAAATGCCCGTAATAACAGGTGTGGATATACTTCTTGAGCTCCGCGGGCTCCATGGCGAGCATATCGGCCGCCATGGTGAGCGCATCAACGCAGAGCTCTTCCGTCCTCTTGTCCGGAAAGGCCCGGTCGAACTTCGACTGACCGGCCGTAACAAGGTACACCGGACGCATGAGCTTTGGAACCTGTAGCTGCTGTTCGCTGAATTTGATCATACGTACATCCCCTTTCCTCTTTATAGTTTAAATGCGCCCGCTCGAAGGCCGGTACGCATCATCCCGTACCCGTACTGGATGATCGTCCAATTTATATATAAAAAAATTCATAGCGTTCCCACCCACAACACCGTCGCGCGCCCCTTCGACCGGCCCGTCACCGATTGCTTCTCCGGCACCGACCAGTAATGCACGGCGTCTCCCTCGGAAAGCCTGATGCGTTCGTCTCCGTGTATCAGCTCCACCGAACCGCGAAGCACACACAACACCTCCTGGCTGTTCTTGATGTTCTTGCGAACCGGAATGCTCCGGTCCTTCTCGATGAGCAGCACCGAGCTGTCGATTACGCGCCTGTTCTCCGGAGGGAAAAAGCGCCTCGTGACGAAGCCCGAAGCGGGAATGTCCGCGTCGTCCCAGTCGTCCCTGCGCACGACCACGAGCTTCTCCTGCTTGCGCGCCTGGTTCAGGAGATCCCCGGCCTCCATGCCGATCGCGCTGCAGATGTTGACGAGCGTGTCGACCGAGGGCGAATTGACGTCGTTCTCGATCTGGCTCAGGAAACCCTCGGAGATGCCCGCCTTCTCGGCGACCACCTTGAGCGTTTGTTTCCGTTCCTTTCGCTTCTGCCGCAAGAGCGCGCCGAGATTCATTATCCGAAGACCATTCTATAAATATTTGCTAATAGTTAATATATACCATAGGTAAATATTTATTCTTTATGTCAACAAATAAATCAGCCTTGTTTCATATTGTGCGGATATTGGGCTTCCACAGCCTGCAGCGGGAGGAAACCGGGTTAATCCCCGATTGCGCGACAACGCTATTTATCGGTGGTTGGTCAAAAGACGAAGGATACGCCCGCGCTCATAGTATGCGCGGCGAATGATTTTCCGATCAGGGAGGAGCGCAGGAAGGGATTCGCGTCCCGGCCGTACACACCCCCACCGCCGTGCCCGCCAACGCTGTTGATCGAGACGGACGGCGGCGCCTCATAATAGGTGCCAAGGTAAAAAATCGACGCCTTGAGTCCGCAGGGAAGCCTGAGATCAAGTCCGGCATCCACGCCGAACAGGGTGTAATCGAACGAATCACGTCCGTAGTTCACGCCGAAAAGCATGGTAATCGGCCTGGCCGGGTTTATGCCAAGCCCAAAATTTCCTGTCGTCTTCGTGTAAGCGGCTCCCGTCGTTTCGAAGTCAATCCCATCATGGTCCAATCCGGCATCAATCCATACCGTTTCGGAAACGCCCAATGAGGCTTCGAGCGAGTACAGGCGCCGCTTATTCTCTAAATCCAGGCCATCCAATTCATAGCCCTCCCCGGCCGACATGTATTCGCCGGTTATTGAAACCGCCCCGAAATACAATGAAGCCTCCCCCCGGTATTCAACACCGCGAAAGGACGACGCGCCGTTTGAATAGCGCACCCCGGCCGTCAGCTCAAAAATACGCGTCGGGCTGAAAACGATCCCGGCATGTGCCTGGTCGAAATCGGTATAGCCGTAATTTCCCGCCCCATCCGTCAACTGGTAATGCTGGTGACGCACATACCCCAGGAGCACGCTGACGAACCCGGCTGAAAATCCGGCCGCAGTGTCGATCTTATATGAATAATACGGCTCGGAAATACCCGACGAATACATACCCCTGGCCCCGGCCTCCAGGGAAAAACCGTTAGGCTCGCCGGCACGAGCCTCTTCCAGTGCGCCGAAAAACGCGAACAGCACGAACACGAACGCCGCGCGACGACATCTCCGCATATTCCACACTCCATAAGCCCGCGCCATCATTCGACCGCGAGCTTCAGTAAATCGACCATCGTCATCCGGTGCGCGAAACCGGCAAATCCCATACGCGGACGCCGCACCCGCTGCCCACGGCAGCGGGTGCGGCGCATTATGCGACCGCAGACGGTCTCGCCTCATGATTCATCGGAAAAAACGAAGGCACCGGAACATATTCGTTCCGCGCAAAGCCTTCGTCATTTTCCCGTCTTCATCTGCTGCTTGTTCTCCCGCGCTTCCTTTTTTGTCTGTTTCATCTCCTTGCGCATTTCCTTCTTTTCCCTGTGCTCCTTTACGCGCTCCCTGTTCTGGATCTTCGTCGCTTCACCCTTGTTCTCGGTCTTCTGCTCGAGCTTCACCGGCTCCTCGGCGGCAAGCGCCATCGAGGCGGCGAACATAACCGACATCAGGCCAATCACGATTTTTTTCATGGACATCCTCCTCATTCAGATGGTATATATCGAATGCGTCGACCGGCGGCCCGGCGATCATCCGGTATCATCCGTATAGAACGAATCCCGATGGCAAAAGGGACACCGAAAGAAAAAAAATGCTCGATCCCGCCGAAATAGCCCGCCTTTACGATCGCCACGCGGGGGAGCTCCTCGCGTTTATATACGCCTATGTTAAGTCACGCGAAACGGCCGAGGACCTCCTCCACGACAGCTTCATCAATCTGATGCGTTTTTCAAGCAAACGCGCCGTCGACGATTCCAACCTGCGGGCGCTCCTGTATAGAATCGCCCGAAACCTGTCCATCGACCACCTGCGCGGAGAGCGCCGCCGGGGCCCGCACATCGTTTCCGCGTACTCCGAGCCGCGCTCGCCCGACGACACGGCCGACCGGCTCGAGATGGACGAGGCGGGCCGCGAGGTCGCACGTATCCTCGAATCCGCCGAAGAGCTTACGCGCTCGGTTTTCTTACTGCGGCGGGAATCTAAGATGACCTACGCGGAGATCGCCTTGAGCCTGCACATATCGGAGCGTACCGCCAAAAGAAAAATGCGGAGGATGCTTGCCATACTCTCGGAGGGGCTTAAAAAAGCGGGGATTATGCTGTTTTTTTTCGCTACCGTGGCCTCTATTCTCAGCCATTTCGTTGTAATATAGGAGGAGCATACCGGCTTCATGGAACGTCATCCCTCGAAAAGAGCCATCGCCGCCCTTGCGGCCGAAACCGTATCGCCCCGTCTGCGCGCGCGGATCGAAAATCACCTGCGCCGCTGCGAGCGGTGCGCGGGGGAATACGCGCGCATGCGCTCGCTCCTGGAACCGCGCTACGCGGGGCGGATCGTTCCGCCGCCATCGCTACGGGAAAAGGTGCTCGCCTCGGCGCTGACCCGCCAGGTCGGCCCCACCGGCGCCGCCCATCCCCCGGCGTCGGCCCGGATGCCGCGCTTCGGCTACTGGCCCGTTGCGGCCGCTGCCGCAATCACCATCGCGCTTCTCACTGGTTTCCTCGCCCTGAGGGTGTTCACGCCCGCGGCCCCCTCGCTCGTCGTTACGGCGGCACACGGCACCACGCGCATCGATGCGGCAGGCGCGGCACCGGGAAAGGCCGTGAGCGTCGGAAACCGTATCGCGGTCGACGCCGGTTCCCTCCTGGAACTGTCGCACGGCCCCGACTATGTAGTCCGGCTGACCGGAGGCACGAACGCAACGATCGAAACGATGCGGCCTAATAAACGGACCGATAAAATAGAGATATCTTATCGTCTCGAAAGGGGCGCCTTCTACTCCAGGGCGGGGGAAAACGCGAACATTGCGTACATCGTCAGGACCCCGTTCGCGCTCTTTCGTTCCGCCGGCACCGAGTTTCTTCTCGTCGCATCGGACGAACACGTCACGCTCGTCATGGTCGAAGGCCGCCTCTCCGTAACCGCCGTTTTTTCGGGGAAGGCGATTACAGCGCCGGAGGGGAAAAAAATCCTGATTGGAAGGAGCGTCGTTGTTTCAGATGCGAGCGAAAGCGATCTAACGCAGGTCATGAGAATCGCCGACGCGAAGACGGGTGCCGACATAACGCAGGACGACCTCAATGCCGCTCCGGGAGCACGCGCCGTCGAAAAGGAAGAACGCGGAGAACATGTCAGTGGGGATGCCGCGCGGGAGACCGACGGAAGGGCCGATCTCGATACGCCGGGCCACGACAAAATCCGCACGGAGATGCGGAAAGAATCGCGTGAAACGCATCAGGAACTGCAACGGGTCAGGCGAGGCGGGCGCGGACGATAATGCGTGGTCGGGACGCCCGGACGGTTGAAACCGGCCGCCTCAGCCCGTATACACCACCGCGAGCACCTGCGCCTGGCCCTTGTCCGAGCTTTTCAGCGAATGAGGCAGCGCTGAAAGGTAGTAGATGCTGTCTCCCTGTTTCAGCGTCTCCTCTTTTTTCCCGAGGCGGATCAACACCTCCCCCTCGAGCACAAAAAGAAATTCCTCACCCTCATGACTGGACAGCTCGTCCGCCGCACCGCCGGCCGGAAGCGTGACGATAAACGACTCCATGTGGCGCGAGACGACGCCGGTCGAAAGGGACTGGTAGAGGTACTGCGGATTTTCCCTGGTGCCCGACGGGGTCCTCTGCGTATCGTGCCGGTCCTCCCTTCGAATTACCGAGTAGCTGTAGCCGGATTCCTCGTCGAGGATGATGCCCGTGGCGACTCGAAGGGCCTTCGAGAGGCGGATGATGGAGCCCAGGTCAGGGAAGACCTTTACGTTCTCGACCTCCCTGAGGTAGCGCTCGTCGACACCCGCGAGCTTCGCGAGCTTTTCGAGCGATATCCCCTGCATTTCGCGTATCCGTCTCAGCCGCTCGCCGATGAAGGTCTTCTCCTCGCTTTTTTCCTGCCGGCCATAATAGCCGGCGAGGTCGTCGAGGTAGTTCTGGTATTCTTCGCTCTTAACCTGGGTCCTCATGCCGTCACCCTTTCCTTTCCGAAATGATCCGCGACAGTCTGCCGCTCGCACGGTATGTCAACAGATTATTCACTCCGGGGATATTTCGTCAATAGCAAAAACGCGAACCGCGCGAGTGCTACGCGCCGTACAGAACCGCGAGGATGACCGAACGGTCGTCGCCCAGGTTTTCAATGCGATGGGGAATGGACGAGCGGTAGTAGATGCTGTCGCCCTCGCGAAGGAGCTCCTCGCGGCCGTCGAGGACGATCCGGACCGCTCCCTTCTGCACCATGATGAATTCCTCTCCGCGATGGGAGGCCAGGCGGCGCGTTTCGCCCTCCCCTTTAAGCGTGATAAGGAACGAGCGCAGTCGTTTTTTCTCGGCGCTTCCGGCGAGCGCCAAATATTCGTATTCGGGATGAAGAAGGGCGGTCGCGGTCGGGCGTTTCGCTTTTTGCATCTCCATCCGGCGAACCACGGTGTATTCGCCGCCCGCCTCCGGCCGCTCTTCGCCGCCGCCTCCCGAGACCGCCGAATAAAACCGTTCATATTCGGGGTTCGCCTCGGGGGCAAGCGAGTCGTACGGCGCCGATTTCGACGCGGAAATCCCGTCCGGTTGCTGTTTGTCTTTCATCGAATACATCTCCGTGTCCGCACGGCACCTATAACAGGGCCGCTGCGCGCTCTGCGGCGACCCGCACCGCTTCTAAAAGCGTACCGCAGCACGCAAATGGTTCAATTTATTTTAAGAAAAACCAGCCCCCTCCCGAACGAGCCCCCCGCTTTGAACGCTATCCTCCGGCCCTGTATGCCTCCTTTTTTTTCAGCCCCTGCCGCTCCAGATGGGGCCAGAGCCAAACGACAAAACGCGGAAAGGCCATCATGAGCTTCGAGAGAAATCCGTCGAAGGAGGGCACGCAGATTTCCGGCTTTTTTTTGATGATCGAGCGGTACACCGCTTCCGCCACCGCCGCCGGGCGCTGCGGCGGGGCCCTGAAAGTCAGCGGCGAGCCGCCGTGCTCGGCCTCGTATCGCAGCATGGGCGTATCGACCGAGTCCGGAAAGATCGTGCCCACGTGGATGTTGTGCCGCCCGAGCTCGAGGTGCAGCGTGAGACCGAGCCCCCTCAGTGCGAACTTCGTCGCGGTGTAAATTGAGCTGTGCGTCTCGGGGACGATCCCCGCAAGCGACGAAATCGTCACGATGCTCCCGCCGCCGCGCGACTTGAGCAGCGGAACCGCCTCCATAATGCAGTTGATCGGCCCCATCAGGTTGACACCGATCTGCCGGTCGATCTCCCGCCGCGTACAGTGCTCGAACAGGTTGGGCACGATGATTCCCGCGTTGTTCACGAGCACGTCGACGCCGCCGAAGCGCGCGACCGCCTGCCGAAAAAGGCGCTTGACCTCGGCCGGTTTGGTGATGTCGCACTTTACCGCGAGCGCACTTTTACCGTACGAACGGGCTGCGCTCTCCAGCTTTTTTTTATCGATGTCCGCAAGCACCAGACGCATGCCCTTCGAGTGAAACAGCGCCGCGATCTCACCGCCGATGCCGCCCGCGGCGCCGGTAATGACCGCCACCGCATCCTTCATTTTTTCGCCTCCTGTTTCCGTACTTTTTTTATCGCTCCGTCCATAACGGCCTCGACCAGCCAGGGGAACAGCCGCTTCATGATGTGGGTAAATTTACCGTCCAGCCCGGGGATGATGATGGGCTTCTTCTTCAGCGCGTACTTCAGCATGACCCTCGCCACATAGTCCGGCTGGTACAGCCCGGCGTTCCCCGAGATGGCCTTCGTTTCGGCGGGCTTGGTCTTGTTCTCCTCGTGAAGCTGCGGAGTATCGGTGTCCGGCGGGCACAGAATCGAAACATTGATGCCGTGCGGCTTCAGCTCGCCGCGCAGGCTCTCGGAAAAACCGATCACGCCGAACTTGGCCGCGCTGTACGCGGTGTAGCCGTATACGCCGACGAGCCCCGCCAGCGATGAGATGTTCACGATATGCCCGGCGCCCTTCGCCTTCATCACCGGCACGAGCGCCTCACATACGTTCCAGACGCCGTACAGGTCGATCTTTATCTCCTCATCGAACTTCTCGAAGGAGGTGTGCTCGAAATCGTTGCAGTACGCAACGCCGGCACTGTTGATGAGCATGTCCGGCGCGCCGAACTCCCCGACCGTCTTCGCCATCGCCTTTTTCACGGCGCGATTGTCCGAAACGTCGAGCGAGACGGACGCGAAACGCTGCGAAGCCGATTTTTTCGAGGCCTCAATCTGCGCAAGCGCCTTTTCCAGCTTTTCCTTGTTTCGTGCGAATACGACAATATTCGCACCGTACGACGAAAGAAGCACCGCGGCGGCAAGGCCGATGCCGCTCGAGCCGCCGGTGATGTAGATGGTTTTCCCCAGGTAATAATTCATGGACGATTCTCCCTACAGTAATATTGTAAGATCATTCCCGCAAATCCGGAAAGGGGTGCCGCCCGATCCCCTCAAAAGGCGAAGGACGACCGCATGACATCCGGCCCCACATCAGTCAGATATTAATATTTAACCGAAAATCAACATAAAAATCGCCGCACTATATAATTATTGACGCCATCGCGCGGCCTCTGGATAATGAGGGAGAGTGTCGTCGAGGGGGGGGGCTTACGGATGGGAAAGACAGCGGGCGGCATCGAGGAACTCAGGGAACTCTTCAAAGACGCACCGCTTGAAGAGAAATCGCTCGTTGCACTGCAAATCAATTCATATCTTAGAATCTGGAAGCGGGCCGCCGTCATCTCGCGCGAGAAGAACGGTCATAGCGTGCTCGAGATGGTGCCCATAAAGGCGTCCGAATTCATCGAACAGCAGCTCTATCTGGCCGCAGGCCTCCTCGAGCTCGGCGTTGAAAAGGGCGACACGGTGGCCATCTACTCCCCGAACTCGGCCCGGTATGCGATCGAGCTCTTCGCCATCCTCAGCATCGGCGCGGTGTTTGTGCCCATCTATCCCACAACGACCGAAGAGGAGGTCGACCTGCTGCTCCGGCATTCCGAGTCCAGGTTCGTCTTCGCCGGCGATGTCATGCAGTTCCAGAAGGCCTGCGCGATCCTCAACAGGGTGAAATCACCAATTAAAAAGCTCATCGTGAACTACCATATGGACACGGAAAATCAGGGCGTCCTCTCGTACGACGAGCTCATCAGGCTGGGCAGGCGCTCGGGCAAGGTCAAAGACGCGGCGCGGATGCTCAGAACGATCGATCGCGGGGACCTCGCGGCCCTCATCTATACCCCCGGCACTACCGGCATACCCAAGGGGGCCCTGCTCACACACGGAAATTTCCTCGCACAGCGAAGGCTCCTCGAACTGTTCAGGGTGACCGATAAAGATGTTCGGCTCGCCCATCTCCCGTTCAGCCACGTGTTCGGCCTGTCCGCCGACCTGTTCTCCGCGACGGCTACCGGTTCGCTTCTCTGTATCATGAAGAGCTTCGAGACCGAGGAGGTGCTCGAATACATACGCGAGGTACGGCCCACCATCATCTGCTCGGTCCCGCGCATGTACGAGAAGATCTGCGTGACCGTCATCCAGGGACTGCAGCAGTGCGGAAGAACGAGGCGTGCGCTCGCCTCCCTGGCCATGAAGATCGGCCGCACACAGTATATTGCCGAAACCACCGGACGCAGAGCGCCGTTTTTACTCGGCATAGTGAAAAAGCTTCTGTATCCCCAGCTCAGGCGCATCCGCTCATCCCTGGGCATGAGCAGGGTCCGCATCCTCGTCTCCGGCGGCGGCCCCCTTCCGCTCGAGATCGCCTACTTCTTCGGCGGCATCGGCCTGCCGATCACCGAAGGCTACGGGCTCACCGAGACCGCCCCGATCATCAACGTCAACAGGCTCGACCTCAACAAGCCCGGCACGGTCGGCCCACCGCTCGAGGGCGTACTGGAAAAAATCAGCGACGACGGCGAAATACTCGTAAAAGGGCCCACGGTATTCGGGGGATATTACAAAAACGAGGAGGAAAACGAGATCGCCTTCTCGGCCGACGGCTTTTTCCACACCGGCGACATCGGCATGTTCGACGAGGACGGCTATCTCAGAATAACGGGCCGCATCAAGGACCTGCTCATCACCTCGTCGGGGAAAAACGTCGCCCCGCTCTATATCGAAAAAAAATTCGAGAACGAGCCGTACATCAGCTATATCTGCGTCGTCGGCGACCGCCGTAAATATCTGACGGCGCTTATCGTCCCGGACTTCACCCGCCTGCGCGCCTATGCCCGCGAGCGAAATCTCAAGTTCCAGGGGGACGAGGACCTGGTGGCACATCCCGCGGTGTTCGCCTTCTACAAGGAGCGCATCGGCGCCATCAACGAGACGCTGGCCCGCTACGAGCAGATCAAGAAATTCACCCTGCTCCCCAACGATTTCTCGGTGAACGGAGGGGAGCTGTCCCCGACCTTTAAATTTCGCCGTCACCATGTCCACGAGAAATACAGGGAGCTCATCGACACCATGTACCCGTCGAGCGACTCCATCCCTGAAGAGATGTAGCACGCGGCCGGAAAGGCCCGGCGCGCCCATTTCCATATTGACAAAATCCCGGCGGCCTGCCATGCTCCTCATGCGACATAAACCGAGTCCCTCACGCTTGCCGGGCCATGAACATCGAACAGCTCATCGACTACCTTAAATCCCACGAGCCCTTTACCTCGCAGGTGAGTTCGTGGATCAGGCACGACCCCGTTCCCGCCTCATACGAGCCGTTTCCGGAGTATATCGACGGGCGGCTTACGGACATTTTCCGCAAAAGGGGCATCGAGAATCTCTACTCGCACCAGCGCGAGGCCTGCGACGCGGTGCGGCGGGGCGAAGACGTCGTCATCGTCACCCCCACGGCATCCGGAAAAACCCTCTGCTACAACCTGCCGGTCCTCGATGCGATGATGAAAAATCCCGACGATCGCGCGCTCTATATCTTTCCGACCAAGGCACTGTCGCAGGACCAGCTCGCGGAGCTCCACGGCGTCATCACCGAGACCGGCCTCGACATCAAGACCTTTACCTTCGACGGGGACACGCCAAACTCGGCACGCAAGGCCATCCGCGCCGCCGGCAACATCGTCATCACCAATCCCGACATGCTGCACGCCGGGATACTCCCGCACCATACGATATGGGTAAAGCTTTTCGAAAATTTGAAGTTCGTCGTCATCGATGAAATACACTCGTACCGCGGCGTGTTCGGCAGCCACCTCGCCAATCTCATGCGCCGCCTCCAGCGTATATGCCGTTTCTACGGCTCGAACCCGCGCTTCATCTGCTGCTCGGCGACGATCGCCAACCCGCGCGAGCACGCCGAAGCGCTCATCGAGCGCCGGGTAAGGCTCGTCGATAAAAGCGGCGCGCCGCGGGGGGAGCGTCATTACATCCTTTACAATCCCCCGCTGGTAAACAGAGAGCTCGGCATCCGGGCCTCGGCGGTGAAGGAGGCGGCGAAGGTCGGTACGCTTTTCCTCTCCAACAAAATCTCAACCATCATCTTCGCGCGGAGCCGCCTCCGCACCGAGATCATCTCGACCTACCTTAAAGAACAGTGCGCGCCGATCAAAGCGAGGATTGCGGCCTACCGGGGAGGCTACCTCCCGAACGAGCGGCGCGCCATCGAGCGCGGACTGCGGGAGGGGAAGATCGTCGGCGTGGTATCGACCAACGCGCTCGAGCTCGGCATCGATATCGGCATGCTCGACGCCGCGATAACCGTGGGCTACCCCGGTTCCATCTCATCGCTCTACCAGCAGCTCGGCCGTGCCGGGCGCCGCGGCAGGGCCTCTCTGGCGGTCGTCATCGCCACGAGCTCGCCGCTCGACCAATACATCGTGAACAACGCGGGCTTCCTCCTCGGCTCGAACCCCGAGGGCGCCACCATCAACCCCGACAACCTCCTCATATTGATGGACCACATCAAATGCGCCTCCTTCGAGCTCCCGTTCGAGGCGGGCGAGCGCTTCGCCCGCCATCTCGCCACGACGACCGAGATGCTCGAATATCTCGAGGAACAGGGCATCCTCAAGCGTTCCGGCGAGCGCTTCCACTGGATGAGCGACATCTACCCGGCGAACGAGATATCGCTGCGCACGGCGGCGCACGAAAACTTCGTGATCGTCGACAACACCGACCACTCCAGGGTGATCGGTGAGATCGATTACTATTCGGCTCCCACGCTCATACACGACGACGCGATTTACCTGCACCAGGGACGGCAGTACTATATCGACCGGCTCGACTGGGAGCGGCGCATGGCCTTCTGCCACGAGGTCGACTCGGACTACTACACCGACGCCGAAACCAAGACCGACATCCACGTGCTCGAGAGCGCCGACTCCCGCACGCTCTCGGGCGGTACGCTCTCGCGCGGGGAGATCAACGTCCGCAACAAAGCGGTGATGTTCAAGAAGATCAAGTTCAATACGCACGAAAATCTCGGCTGGGGCAAGATACATCTGCCGGAGCAGGAGATGCACACATCCTCCGTATGGATCGACTTCGACGAGGAGCGGCTCGACGCCGTCGCCGGGAAGCCGCTCTCGGCGAGGCTCCTCTATTCCATCGCCTACATCCTGCGCAATATCGTACCGCTCTTCACCCTGTCCGATTACGGTGATATCCACGTCGTGCACCAGACCCGCTCCAATTACAGCGGAAGGCCCGCCGTCTTCGTCTACGACTCCGTGCCCGGCGGCGTCGGCATCGCCGAGCGCGCCTTCCAGGTGATCGGGCTCGTCGCCGCCGAATCGATCGGCGTTATCGAACGCTGCGCCTGCTCCTCGGGCTGCCCCGGCTGCGTGGGGCCGCTGCCCGCGGGCGACGACGATATCAAGGGCGCCGTCAAAAAAGCCCTCGGCGAGCTTCTGCATGAGCCTGAAGGATAAACTCCGCCTCTACGAGCGCGCAGCCGGGCCCTCCCCTGCCGTGCCTGCGGGGCAAACCCTGCGCGAAATGGGCGGTACCCTCGTTCAAACCGAACACGGGCCGCTGTGGCGTTTCGACGCCACGTATCCACTCGGGCGCAGGCGCGTAGCCGCCCTGCGCGAGATGCTGCCCTCGTTATTACGCCATACCGGGGCGAAGCCGGTCGAGCTCGAGCGTTTGCTCTTCTTCGATCTCGAGACCACCGGTCTTTCCGGCGGCACGGGCACCTATCCGTTCCTTACCGGCATCGGCCTCTTCCGCGACGGGGCCTTCCGCGTGGAGCAGTATTTTATGGACGATTATGCGCGCGAACGGTCCATTCTCGCCCACCTCGTGCCCGTTTTTCGCGGGGCGGACGCGCTCGTGGCCTTCAACGGCAAAACCTTCGACATCCCGCTCATTAAAAACCGCTACCGGCTTAACCGCGTCGGCGGGTTCCCCGTGGATCTGCCCGTCGTCGACCTTCTCCATCCCTGCAGGCGCCTGTTCAAAAGGCTCTACACCGGCTGTTCCCTTAAGTCCATGGAGGAAAATCTGCTCGGCGTCCGCCGCGGCGACGACATTCCGGGGTGGGAGATTCCGGACGTCTTCTTCTCGTTCCAGCGTTCCGGCGGAACCGGGCGGCTTCCCCTCGTAATCGAACACAACCGGACCGACGTGTATTCGATGTTGATGCTCGTCGAATCGCTCGGCCGCATCTTCCACTCCCTGAGCGTCGGGAACTATACGGCGATCGAACCGCGCCTGCTTCCGCGGATAGCGCACCATCTCTACGCCACGGACCCCGCCTCCTTTCTCGAAATAGCCGGACTCATTCACGAACACCTGAGAACCGACCGCCTGCTCTTCAAAAAGTACTGCACCGCGCTCAAGCGCTCCGGGAGGATCGAGGACGCCCTGGTCTTCTGGAGGGATGACCCGTCCATCTATTCACTCGAAGAGCTCGCCAAGCACGCCGAGCACCGGCAGGGCAATTACCGGAGCGCCCTCGATCACGCCCAAACGGCGCTCTCGCTTATAAAACGCGGCTTATTCTCCGAAGACGGCGAGGCCCTGTCCGCCGACAGGGCCTCGTTCCACGGCGCCCGCTTCGCCGGGCGCATCGCCCGCCTCAAGGCGCGTATGGCGCGCGGCGGACGCGTTATGCGAGAACAGGCTGGCCAGTCGCGCCCTTGACGATCATCCATAGATAGCCGTCGGGCTCCACCTTCTTGCGCTTCTGTACCGCCAGGTGCAGCGGTATGAACGTGAAATAATTGTTCCAGCGGCCCACCAGCATACCGGTCTTTCCGGCCATGGCCCCATGCACCGCGTTCTGGGCGAGCATTATGCAGTACACCGCGTCATCGGGCGAGGCCGGAATGCTCCTGATGATGTAGCTCGGATCGATATATTTTAAATTAACATGAAAATCCAATTTTTTGAAATGGGCGTTGATCTCCTCCTTGAGGAGCTCCCCGATGTCCTTGTGCTTCACGTTGCCCGAGGCGTCGCGCACCTCTTCCCCCTCGAAATACTCCTGCCCAGCGCCTTCCGCGACGAGTACGACCGCATGCCGTTTTGTTTTGAGCCTGCGATGGAGATGGTCGAGGAGGCCGCCCTCGCCGTGCAGCCGAAACGACACCTCGGGGAGCAGCACGAAATTCACGACGTTTGAGGCAAGCGCCGTGTAGGCGGCAATAAAGCCAGAATCGCGCCCCATCACCCGAACCAGCCCTATACCGTTACGCGCCCCGCGCGCCTCCTCGTGCGCGGCGACGAGCACCCTCGTGGCCTCGGCAACGGCCGTCTCGAAACCGAAGGTGCGGTCCACGAAGCTGATGTCGTTGTCGATCGTCTTTGGTATCCCGACCACGGCGATTTTGAGCCCCCGGCGGTCGATCTCATCGGTGAGATCCATCGCGCCGCGGAGCGTCCCGTCCCCGCCTATCGTGAACAGCATCGAAATGCCGTTTTTCTCGAGCGTGTCCACTGTTTCCGGTACGCTCTGCTCGCCCCGCGACGAGCCGAGCATGCTGCCGCCCTTGGCGTGGATCTCGTCGACCGTATCCGGCCGAAGCTCGAGGAATTCGTGTCCGTACGACGGGATCAACCCCTCGTAACCGTAGCGGACACCATAGATCGTCTTTACCCCGTACTGGTAATAGAGCTCCATAACGAGCGCCCTGATCACGTTGTTGAGCCCGGGGCAGAGCCCCCCGCAGGTGACGATCGCCGCCTTCGCCGCGGACGGCTCGAAGTAGATCTTTCGACGCGGTCCCGCGTTCTCGAACGAAGGGGCCGCGCCGCGCTCCCTGAAAGAGGCCTCCACCCTGCCGTATTCCACGTCCACGATGACGCGCTCGCCCTCATCGATGAACCGCCGTACCGTGAGCGGTGAATCGACACGGCACTCCCCCAGGTTCGCGACCGTCGTGTCGCTGTCGTTTGGCATGGCTGTGTCCCTCCTTTGCGTTATCGCTCGCGGGCGGGGTTTCCGGTTAGACGATACAGCCTTCGCCGGCCCCGCGCTTCCGCGCCTCAAGGTGTGCCCCGAATCGCGCGAACTTTCAAGCACATTTCGCCCAGGCCACAAATGGATTGAAATTTTCCGTCGTGTTTTCCATTATACCCACTGGAAGTGCCCGGTAAGCGCGAAATGAGCGAATATGGCGACATTATAGGCATCACCTCGACCATCCCGGCGGAAATCATCTATGCCGCCGGGCGCGTCCCCCTCGACATCAACAACCTTTTCATCACCTCCAGAGACCCCGCCGCGCTCGTGCGACGCGCCAAGATGGAAGGCTTCCCCGACACCACCTGCAGCTGGATCTGCGGGTTGTACGGCGCCGTGCTCGAGCGCGGCATCCGGACCGTCGTCGGCGTAACGGGCGGCGACTGCGCCGAAACGATCGCGCTCATGGAGGTGCTCTCGCTTCGGGGAACAGACGTCATCCCCTTCTCTTATCCGCACGGGCGCGACGGCGTCTCCCTTGGAATGGAAATAGATCGCTTCGCGGAACGCTTCGGCATCGGCATTGAACGGGCCGAGAAGGAGAAAAAACGCCTCGATCGCGTCCGCCGGCGTATCCATCACCTGGATCGCCTGCTCTGGGAGAAGGACAGGGTGCTCGGCGGCGAGGTGCAGCTCCTGCAACTTGGTTCGAGCGATTTCGAGGGAGATCCCGATGCGTATCTGACGAAAGTCGAAGAGCTCATCGCGGAAATCGAATCGCGAAAACCGCTTCCGGCCGGGCTCAGGCTCGGCTTCGTCGGAGTTCCCCCGATCATCAGCGACCTCTACGAAGTCATCGAGCGCGACGGCGTGCGCATCGTCTTTAACGAGGTCCAGCGGCAGTTTTCTCTTCCGTATGACGGCACCATCGTGGAGGCATACACGCGCTATACCTACCCCTACGGCATCTTCGTGCGCGCGGAGGACATCGCCCGCGAGGTCAAGCGGCGCCGCATAGACGGCATCATTCATTATGTCCAGGCCTTCTGCTTCAGGGGAATCGAGGACATCGCGCTCCGGCGCGAGCTCGGTGTGCCCGTGCTCACGCTTCAGGCCGACCTGCCGAGCCGGGTCACCGAAACCATGCGCCTGCGCATCGAGGCCTTCGTCGATTTGCTCCACCGGCGCAGGGAGCGGCGCTGATGGAACCATACACCGATCTCGCCCGGTCTTACGACCACATCCTCAATCACGTCGATTACGACCAGTGGTACCGCTATCTCAGGAGCATCATGTTCCAGTATATCGAGTATCCCGAATGGGTCATCGAGCTCGGATGCGGCACGGGCAAGTTCGGCGCCATGTTTTCGCGCGACGATTTCCCGGTTTACGGCATGGACCGCTCCATCGAAATGCTGCGCGTGGCGAAAAAGCGCGCGTATAAAAACTTCCGTATATTCTGCGCCGACATGACCGATTTCCGGGTTTCCCGTACCTTCGATTTCATATTCTCGGTCCATGACACGATGAATTATTTCCTGACCTATTCTAACGTCCAGAAAGTTCTCCGCTGTGCCCGCCGGACGATGCACGACGGCAGCGTTTTCATGTTCGACATTACGACCGAATACAATATACGCCGTTACTTCGACGGGCGCGTTACGCGCTATAAAACACGCGGCACCGCCGTCGAATGGAGGAACTCCTACGACGAGGACCGGAAGCTGATTCGCTCGACGCTCGAGTTCCGCCACAGGGACGGCTCTACGGCGGTCGAGGAACACATCCAGCGCATCTATTCGATAGCCGAAATAAAAACCCTGCTCGAAAGGGAACGTCTGCGCGCCGTCGATATTTTCGGCGACTACACCTTCTCCCCGCCCTGCGACGACACGGTAATGATAAACTTCATTACGCGGAGGGCCTGAGGTGCAGTACCTTTTTTATTTCGTGGGATTCGTCATCGCCCTGGCGGTGTTCCTCTACGCGCTCAACGCATACGAGTCGGGCAGGGAAAGGTTGAAGGGATTAAAAAGCGGGCACGGCAAAAGAACCGGGAGGCCGGCGACCGTAGAGCCGCAGGACATATTTCTGAAAAAGCCGCGCAGCCATCCCGGCGAGCGCATCTGCCCGCTCTGCGGGTCGGCGCTGACGAACTTCGAGGCCCTGTACGCCGCGCCGGTTAAAAACGGCGACGGCACCAGGATCCTCATCCTCGGCTGCCGGTACTGCTACAAGGACGAGGACGCGGAGGGCGCCCCGCCGGCCGGCGCGGACTGAAAGGGCTTATTCCGACGAACCCTTCGCGAGCGGCTCGTTTCCCTCGAGGTATTCCGGCAGATAAACGGGGGAACCGTAGCGCCCCTGCAGAAGGGTGAAGACGCACAGGTCATGAAACGAAACGCGCAGCAGGTCTCCCCCTCCATCGGGTGCATCATTTATCACGAGGGTGATCTGCTGCTGGTGCGGCAGTCCCATCGGGAAGACCATCCTGCCCTCCTTCCTGAGCGAGCGCAAGAGCGAGAGCGGCCGCTTCCCGCAGGCGGCACAGACGATCACCGCATCGAAGATTCCCAGCGACGGCTCGTGGTCGGTCCCGTCACCCGAAAAGAAACGGATATTGTCGAATTTTTTCTTTCTGCATCGGGCCTTCGCCGCCGCCGAGAGTTCCTCATACAGGTCGATCGTCACCACTTCGGCCACCAGGCGGGAGAGTACCGCCGCCGAATAGCCCGACCCGGTCCCGACCTCGAGCACGCGCCATTTTTTCTGCGGCGCGAGTATGCCGATCATCCGCGCCAGCGACATCAACGGATCGCTCCGCTCTCCAAACCCGATCGGAACCGTCTCGTCGGTGTAAAACGATTTTTTGAATGCGGCGTCGAAGAAGTCTTCCTGTTTAACCGCGGCGAAGGCGTCGATTACGGCCTTGCCCGCTTTTTTCTTTTTCAGTGCGGCCAGAAACGCGTCTCTTTTCGTGCTCATAGTCCCGGTCGGTGTTCCTCAGTAAGATAAACGAGTGTGCTACTAAGCCGCTTCCTTTAAAAAAATTCAAGCATCTCCCCGGACCGCGAACGGCGATATCCGCAAGCTACGAAACAGGTCTATTCGAAAAACTGAAAAAGGTACGTAAGAAAATAATCCGAGATGAGCACCGCCATCGAGGACTTCACCACCGCCTGAATGGTCGCCCTGCCCACGCCCTCCGCGCCGCCGCGGGTGTTGAAGCCCTGGTAGCAGGCGATGATCGCGATCTGAACGCCGAAAAAAACGGACTTCAACAACCCGGTCATGAAATCGGCAAGCTGAAGATTCTGCAAAATGTTTTCGATATATTTGTCGATGGTGATGTTCAGGCTGAAATAGGCCACGAAGGCCCCGCCGAGTACGCCGACCACGTCCGTTATCACCGTAAGCGCCGGCGTCATCACCAGGCAGGCCAGAAAGCGCGGCACCGAGAGGTACTGGATCGGGTTCGCCGAAAGGGTGACGAGCGCGTCTATCTGCTCGGTAACCCTCATGGTGCCGATCTCGGCCGCTATCGCCGAGCCCACCCTGCCGGCGAGAAGGAGCGCGGTGAGCACGGGGGCGAGCTCTCTGAGCATCGATATCGCCACGGCGCTGCCGATGAAGATCGACGAGCCGGTCATGATCTTGTCCATGGCGTTCCCGATCTGGAGTGCCATCACCATGCCGGTGAAAAAGAGCGTGACCGCCGTTACGGGCAGCGACCGGTAGCCGATTTCGAGCATCTGCGCCGTGACGTTTTTCCGGTCGAACGGCGGCCGGAACGTCCAGCGCAGCGTCTCTGCAAAGAAGATGGCGTATCGGCCAAGGCCCTCCATCAGCGAGACGGCGTACTGTCCGGCGCCCCCTATGTTCATGCCTCCGCCACGGTCTCGTCGAATTCATGGACCTTGTCGAGGTTTCCGAACTTGGTAAATTTTTCCCAGAAGCGCAGTTCCACCTCGCCGATCGGACCGTTGCGCTGCTTGGCGACGATCACCTCGGCAATCCCCTTCTTCTCGCTCTCCTTCTTGACGCGCTCCTCGCGGTAGATGAACATGACGACGTCCGCGTCCTGTTCTATCGCGCCCGACTCCCTGAGGTCCGAGAGCTGGGGGCGCTGGTCGGTGCGCGACTCCACCGCCCGCGAAAGCTGCGAGAGCGCAACCACGGGCACCGAAAGCTCGCGGGCGATCTGCTTGAGCGAGCGCGAAATCTCGGCGATCTGCAGGTGCCGGTCGATGCGCGAAAGGCTCGATATGAGCTGCATGTAATCGACCACGATCGCGCCGAGGCGCTGTTTCTGCGCTACCCGGCGCGCCTTCGCGCGGATCTCGAAGATATTGATGGCGGGCGTATCGTCTATGAGCAGGGGCGACTTTTCGAGCCTGCCCGCGCTCTGCATCAGACGGCGCAGCTCCTCGCTGCTGATATGGCCGGTCCTCACCCGCTGCGAGTCGATCATCGCGTCGACGCAGAGCAGGCGCATTCCGAGCTGAGAGGCCGGCATCTCCACCGAGAAGAAGAGCACCGGCATCTTTTCCTTCATGACGACATGGTTCGCGATATTGAGCGCGAGGGCGGTCTTTCCCATCGACGGACGCGCGGCGATGATGATGAGCTCCGATTCGTGCAGGCCGGAGAGCAATTCGTCGAGCCCGGTGAATCCGGTGGCCACGCCGGTGACCACCTTCTTGGTCTCGTACATGCGGCCGATCGTGTCCATCGCCTCCTGGATAACGTCGGAGATGTTCTTGAAGTCGGAGGTGATGCGTTTTTCGGTGACGCGGAAAACGTCCCGCTCCACCTCGTCCATGAGTTCGTAGGTGTCGCGCGCCGTATCGTGGCATTTTTCGACCACCTCGTGCGAAACCTCGATGAGCCTGCGCCTGAGGCTCATCTCTTTTATGCGGCGCGCATAGAACTCGGCGTTCGCCGAGGTGGAGACCGTGCGGTAAATATCGACCAGTGCATGGTCACCGCCTATACGCTCCAGGCGGCCCAGGTCGTTCAGTCGCTGCTTTACGGTAACGAGGTCGATGGGAAGGTTCTTGCGCTCGAGCTCGACGATGACGGCGTAGATCTCGCGGTGCGCATCAAGATAGAAATCCTCCGGCTGGAGGATTTCTATTACTTTGAGAAGCGCATCCCTGCTGAGGAGCGCGGAGGAGAGACACGAGGCTTCCGCTTCGATATCCTGAGGCGGCACCAGTTCGATAGCCATCGGCTACTCCTTGAAAACGGTGACCTTCAGCTTCGCGGTAACACCCTCATCGAGCTTGACGGGCACCTCGTATTCCCCCACTTTCTTGATTGGCTCCTCGAGGTGGATCTTCCTTCTGTCGATCTCGTGACCGAGATCCTTGAGCTTGCGGGCGATGTCCATGGAGGTCACGGAGCCGAAAAGCTTCTCCTCCTCTCCGACCTGGGCGCCGATCTGGATATCGAGGCCCGCGAGCGTTTCCATGAGCGTCTCGCTCTGCTTCTTCCTCTTGTCCTTCTTGATCTTGATCAGCTTGCGCTGGTGCACGGCCGCCTTCTGGCTCGAATCGTTGGCTACGAGAACCAGTTTTTTCGGCAGAAGAAAATTACGCGCGTATCCGCCGGCGACTTCCTTGATATCGCCCGCCTCGCCGAGATTCGGAATGTCTTTCTGTAAAATCACCTTCATGGTCTATACCTCGAACTTATTGTTTGCCCCGGGCTTCCAGCTTCCTGAAATCGGCCCAGAAGTCCAGGGCTCCTATACTCAAAAGAACGATCGAAACGAAGAGCAGCGCCTCCACCCCCAGCAGCAGTACGACAAACACGGCCAGCGGCAGAAAAAAAAGCGGAGCCCCTTTCTTTTCCAGATAAAACCTGGCAATCCCGAGCGCCTGCACCAGATAGAGCGAGGAAAAACAGAGCGCGCAGTTGAGGCCGATCAGGTACACCGCGCGGTAGCTCTCCTCGTCGACAAGCAACACGACGAGCCAGCCGGCGATAAGCGCGAAGATATAATAATCCCGCAGCCTGAAATACGCAAGTCCGCTTTCATCGGCCGTTACGGCCATCCCGCGGCGCATAAAAAACGGCCTAAGGATCATATAACAGAGCGAGGCGATTATCAGCGAATGCAAAAAATAGCTGAAAGGCAGTATATCCCCGATCACCTCCAGCGAACCGTCCACTTTCGCCAGAATCTCGGCCTTCTCCGCCTCCGGAAGGTCCGCGGCCCTGATCATGTCGCCCACGCGCTTTTGCGAATCGGCGAGCAGATCGAAACCGTGGTACTCCTTGAGAAAATAATAATTGGCCGAAAAAGCCACGGTAAGCGACAAAACCGAAACCAGTAAGAAAAAAACGAGCGGTTTCCCCGACCTGAACGTGTATCCCGCCGTCCCGCCGATCACGACCGGCGAGAGCACCACCATGACGTACTCTCCTCCCCCGGACGACATAAAGGACTGAGCAACGGCCATTCCCGCCGCAAGCGGCACCAGTCCCAGGAGCGCCCGTGCGCCCAGGCGATACGATACGGCCGCCGAAGCGACCATCAGGCACAGACCGATCAGCGCGGATGCGAAGAGCGCACCCACGGCATTACTGCACGACGAATGGCATCAGCGCGATGATTCTCGCCCGTTTGATCGCGATCGCCAGCGCACGCTGATGCTTGGCGCAGGTGCCGGTGATCCGGCGCGGGAGGATCTTCCCGCGCTCGGTGATGAACCGCTCCAGCACGTCGGTGGTCTTGTAATCGATGACGATACTCTTGTTCTGGCAGAAGCGGCAGCCCTTTCTTTTAAAGCGGCCCGTACGTCCGCCCTGCCTGCCATCATCGTCGCCGCCCCTGGGGTGGCGGCCGCGGAAGCCTTCGCGCTGGGGAGCCGAAGCGGGAGCGGCAGCAGGAGCGGTAGCGGGAGCATCCGCCGCCGCAGCAGGGGCCTCCGGAGCTGCGGGCGCCGCCTCGGGGGCGGCACTCTCGCTCGTGCTTTCCGCGGGCGTCTCTATAATTTCACTGCTCTTGATTTCGTCTGACATGATGTCGTACCTCTGATTGGTATAGGTATTGTCGGTTAAAAGGGGATATCATCGTCGCCGAAGGAACTCTCTCCGCCGCCCTGCGGGGGCGGTCCGAAATCCTGCGAATCCTGATGATCGGCCTGGCGGGAGCCTTCTTCCTTTGCCGAAAGAAACTGGAAGTTCTCCACCACTATCTCGACCGTCGACCGCTTGTTTCCGCTCTGATCGTCCCACGAGCGCTGCTGAAGCCGGCCCTCGATCGCGATACGCTGCCCCTTCTTGCAGTACTGTGCGATCACCTCGCCCGTCTTGGCCCAGGCTACGCAGTTAAAGAACGACACCATTTCCTTCTTCTCACCGGAAACGGTATAGCTCCTGTTGTTCGCTATGGAAAAATTGGTTACGGACGACCCACCCTGCGTGTACTTCAGCTCGGGATCTCTGACCATCCTTCCGATCAGCAGCACCCTGTTGATATCGCTCGCCATTGGAACTCCCCGGCCGGCCGCTTACGCGGTCTTCGCCTTGGGCATCCGGACGAAGAGATGCCGCAGGATGTCGCTGTTGAGACGGAACTCGTTGGTAATCTTCTGAATGGCCTCGGGCGGAGACTCGATATTCATGAGGGTGTAATTACCGTCGTTCTGCCCGTCGACCATGTAGGCGAGCCTGCGGTTCCCCCACACGTCTTCGGATTCGATGTTTACGCCGTTTTTCTGAAGAATCGCCTTGAGCTTCTCCGTGTTTGATTCAAGCGCCTCATTGATGCGCAGAATCACCGTCAACTCGTACTTATTCACCGTTTCCTCCCTCCTCTGGATTGTGCTGAAATACGGCGGGCCGCTTTCAGCAGAAAGGATTTCCACTATCCCCAGCACCCCCTATTTTTTCAACAAATATTTTTACATATAGTTGATTTTGGCCGGCTGACACACTATGATGAAACCCTCTCTGCTGCACTGAGGGTGGTGCATACCGGAGAAATGAGGCCGGCTTTCCCCGCCGCGGGCGCAGGAAAACCGATATTCCCGGGACTCAGAACAAATCCGAGATGCAGGCGGCAGAAACGGCCATGGAGCGGACTCAAGCATGAAACAACTCGCAACTACATTGGACCTCAAAGAAGACCTCGTGCTCCGCGCCTATCTCAAGGGATATGGATACGCCCGGCTCGTCATTGCCGGAGTCACCCGCTATTTTTACCTCACCGACGCTCCCGCCGATTTTCACGGCATGGTCCAAGAGGGAGCGGTCCTCCTCGGCTACCTGTGGACACAGAATTCCATTTCGTTCGAATTCACCATGGAAGTGGCGGGAAAGATCACCGTTCCGCACGGCCGCCTGTCGGCAGGCAACCCCGATACCGGCGACGCGCCCGAACATTTCATCGCGTTCATCCACACCGCGGACATCAGCAGCACCGCCGAGCGCAAGTGCCTCCATGCCGATGTAGCGTTGCCTTTCCGGTTTTTCACGATTGCCGTCCCGCGGAGCGACAGGAGCTTTTACACGGAGGAGATCCAGTACCTGGACGGTATAATCACCATGCTGGGCGACCGGGAGGCCGTTCTCGAGACGGCGGAGGAGATACCGCTCACCGGCCTGGTCCGCGGTCACCTGACCTTCGACGGGGACGATATCGACATCACCGCCAGGATCACCTCCGTCGAGTCCGGAGCGGTGAACCGCTATGACATTGAATACACCGGCATGAGCGACCGCGAGCGGAACCGCATACTCGAATACGTCTTCTCGATCTACAGGGAATAGCGGGCCTCAACGCCCCTCCTCTACGACCACCGCCCCCTCTTCCATGACGATATCGAAAATATACGCATCCCTGCGCGAATCAACCGGCGTGTAGACCACAAACTGCCCCTTGAATTCGAAAAGGTCGTCCACCGCGAGGAGCGTGCGGTAATCATCGCCGTCGGCATACACATAAAACGTGATCTTCGGGGAGGCCGCAAGCCCCGAGAGCACAATCCTGTAGCGCCTTTTATATCTGCCGGCCGTATCGACGGCAACGACGCGGCCCCGGCCGGCCAGTATTTTATTCAGCCGGGTGTCGAGATAGAAATCTCTTCGTATAACGGGCTCGGCCTGCAGGCGGGTATAAAATTCGTCGGCAAGCACCGCCGATTCCGCCCCGGCATCGGGAGCGGCCGGGGCCGGGACCGCCGAGCATATAAAGGCGGCGCAGACGACCGCCGCTGTCCGGATCACGCGCATTGCCCGCCGCCGCTCATTCCATCTCCGCCGAAAAGTCCACCGTGTAGAGGCGCGAATCCCTCGATACCTCCATGCGAACCAGGCGTGAGGCGTCACGGTGAAAGACGCTTAGAAAATCGTCAACGGTCTCGACGGCGCGCCCGTTTACCGAACGCACCCGGTCCCCCTTCTTCAGCCCGTAACGATAGGCCTCACCAAGCGGCGAGACCGCCGAAATGACGACCCCTTCCGATCGCGAATCGTCGTCGAGCTCGATACCGTAGGCGCCCAGAAGCCTGCGCCCTTCCTGCTGGGAGCGCCTGTATTCCGCCTTTTCCCTGAGGACGAGCGCGTATTCGCTGACATAGCCCTCCCGTGCCGCCCGGATCGTGACGGTCGAGCCGACCGGCTTCTTGCCGACGAGCGCGACGAGCTCGCCAAGCGTCGTTATGCGCTTTCCGTCAACCTCGCGGACGATATCGCCCGTCTGTATGCCCGCCGCTGCGGCCGGAGAGTCCTTTATGACCGACATCACCTCGACGACGTTCCGCTCGCCCCGCGCCGGGAGCCTCCTCTCCCTGGCCAGAAAACCGAGCCAGCCGCGCCGGATGCGCCCGTATCGCAAAAGTTCCGCCGAAACCCTCTGGACGATATTCGACGGGATGGCGAAGCTGATGCCCTGAAACCCGCCGGAAACGGTGCGAATGGCCGTATTGATCCCTACCAGCTCGCCCCTGAGGTTCACCAGGGGCCCTCCCGAATTTCCGGGGTTGATGGGCACATCGGTCTGTATAAAATCCTCGATATCGGCGAATCCTATGTCGCTACGCCCCGTCGAGGAGACAATTCCGCTCGTGAACGATTGCCTGAGGCCGTAGGGCGTACCGGCGGCAATCACCCACTCACCCTCCTCGAGCCGGTCGGAATCGCCGAAAACGGCCGGAGTAAATGAAGAACCCTCCGACGCGGCGATTTTTAAAATGGCAATATCGGTTTTGGGGTCTGCAATAAAATAGGCGCCACCCGAGAACGGCTCCGGCTCGTACTCCGAGCCGTCCGCAAGGACCATCTGGTAGTAGTCGCCCTTTCTTACCACATGATAATTGGTTACGAGGTGGCCGTCGCGTGATATGATGGTGCCCGAGCCGAAACCGGATTTCGCGTATACCCGTCTGCCGTCCCGCAGGGATGTCCGGTAGATAACGATATTCACCACCGAGGGCTTCACCTTTTTCGCCGCCTCGATGAACGCACGGCCCATCTCGGCGCCGCGCGCGGCACCGCTGGATAAAACAAGGATGCC
>JADFDB010000199.1 GCA_018263175.1 Spirochaetota bacterium | reverse complement strand
GTTACGATCATTACATCCTGAAGCCCGATAATGGGGCACGGCGGACCAAGGGACGCTTTTTCTCAACGGCTATGGCGGGAGGTGGACTCGCTTACGCGCTGTACGGGCCGCTGTGGATTTTCACAGAGTATTTGTTTCTTAACGGCAAGTACGACGACAACGACAGGGAGTTTTTTCGGACGCACGCGGTCAACCTGGGCGTAAAGCTCTCGATTTGATCGTGATTTCAATCTCCTCATCCCCCTTATTTTGTCGTTCCGGCGATTACAAATCCTTGACATTTTCGTTCGGCGTGTCCCAATTTATGCCGGGGGCGGGCCTCGGCCGCGCCGCCACGGCCCGGTAAATGGCATGAACGACGACAGGCGAAAGGAAATCTTAGAGACGATCAAGGCGAACAGGGGAAAATTCCTTCGCTATAATACCATCAAGACGGCGAACCTCTATTCGTCCATCACCGAGCAGAAGACGATCGATCTCTTCGAGGCGATTCCGTTCATGCTCGGATATAATCTGCACGGGCTTCCGGGCTATGTCCAGACCGATAAAATGCCCCAGGGGCTGCATGGCTTTCATCTCGGAGAGAGGGGCGCGGCCTTCATGCAGGCGCACTTCCCGTCGGTCCCGCTTGGTTCGCCGAAACCGGAAACGCCCTTCATCCAGATGTTCGCGCTCATGGGCAGCGGCGGTACCATCGCCTACACCACCCATTCCGATTTCGATTACTGGGTCTGCGCCGACGAGCGCGGGCTCGAGCCGGAACCGCTCAGGCTCTTTCGGGGAAAGTGCCGCGCGATCGAGAACTGGATAGAGGAAAAATTCAACATCGAGGTCCATTTTTTCCTCAACGACATAAACAAGGTCAGAAACAACATCTTCGACGACGACAGCGAGGAAAACTTCTCCGGTACGTCGCTCGGCGAGTTGCTGAAGGAGGAGTTCTTCCGGAGCTCCATCGTGGTGTGCGGGAAAATCCCGTTCTGGTGGATGGTGCCCGCGGGCTCAAACGACGCGGTGTACGAGGAGTGGCTCGGTGTCGCGCGGGATACGCACCACGCCGGGGAGTTCGTGGACCTCGGAAACCTCTACACCATCGCGCGGGAGGATTTTCTCGTCTCGGCGCTCTTCCAGCTCCTGAAATCTCTTGGCAATCCTTTCAAGTCCATCATCAAGCTCGGACTTCTCGAGCGCTACATTCACAGCACGCGCGCGAACCCGTTTATCAGCAACATCATCAAAAAGAACGTTCACGAAGGCAAGCTGGGCATACAGAACATCGACTCCTACGTCATCATGTTCAACCATGTATATAATTACTACAATTCTATCGTAAACGACGCCAACGCCACCGACTTGCTCAACATCTGCTTTTATCTGAAGGTTGATCCGCGCCTGTCGCGTTTCTTCGACAACGGCGAAAAACTCGCGCTCTCGGAAAAAACAAGGATCATGCAGGCCTATGCCAAAAAGTGGAACTGGTCCGAATCCATGATCCACCAGATGGACGAGTTCGAGAACCAGGACATCGACTCCGTCAACAGGCTCATGAACGACACCAAGAAATACGTTCTGCGCGGATACCGTGACATCCTGAACGCCATCGAGACGAACAAGATCGCCCACAAGCTCTCGAGCGATGATTTAAAAGGCATAACCCGCAAGATTCATTCCCATTTCTCGATGTCGGACGACAAGATCGACAACTCCCTGAGCTTCAAGGGGTACCCGCAGGAAAAGCTGCTCACGGTGGAGTTTGTGCGCGACCGTGACGGCAGGGAATTCTGGCTGCTCTCCAAGCGGATCATCGTAAAAAACTACCCGGCCAGGGTGATCTTCCACAAGGACGCGACCTTCATCGGCATAATCGTATGGATCGCGATGAACCGGATATTTCAGAAGGACTTCACCCGTCTCGAGATTCAGTCGGGCATCCACGCCGTCGATCCAAACTACATCCGCGATCTCGTGTCCGAGCTTTCGGTGCACTTCGCGTTCAAGCGCCTGCAGATCCATAACGGCTATTTTGTCCGCGAACCGTTCCCCATCATAAGCTATGTCATCATCAATCCCTATTCCAAATACTCCAAGAAGATCGACGACATCATCTTTCTCTATCACAATAGCTGGGGCGAGACCAGGTTCGAAACCCATAAGAGCGAGGTCGATATCGCGAAGATCGCCGTTGCCGTGCAGAACGGCGCCCTCGTCACCAGGCACGATTACGAGAGGGCACTCAGACTGTCGTCGTCGCAGCCGTACGGCTCAAGCCGCGATTTCGACCGCATCAACTCGCTCCTCGGGGGAATGCATTCGCTGTTCGTCGAGGACCGCACGCCCGCCAGGAAGCGGTACGTGACCATGCTCGGCAACAACTGGTTTGTGTTCACGAACCGGAAGACCGCGGCCGCCGAAACGGTCGTCGCGGCTCCGTTCGATTCCGAAACGAAGATGCTCTTCGGCCTGGGGATGAACACCGGGGCGCTGGCCCGCTACGGCTTCGATCCCATGATCCCGGAGCTCAATTATCTCCGCAAGATCGTTGAGAATCTCGGCGACGGTGTCATCCGGATTTATTATCAGAAGACGACCAAATACTGCCATTTCTTCGTAACCGACGAGCGCGGAGCGATTCACTTCTTTCGAAAGGGCCTCGATTCGCTCAACGAATACCTCGCGCGGCTCTATGTATTCGCCGAAAACACGGCAAAGTCCGTTTCGGCACGGAATCCATCGTCTCCGCTGGCCGAACGCCTCAAGCGCGTCGAGGTGTACCTGCTCGAGCAGGACGCCCGCAACAACTGCTCGATCACCGAGATGAACCCGGAGCTGGACCGCGGGGTGATAGAGGCGCGCAGCCATCTGGTGCCCATGCGGCTCGTTTTGCATCCCCAGCCGAACGGCGAGGTGGCATACAGCTTCAGCCTTCCGGGCGGCGCCTGCACCAATGCGTTTACCCGCGCGAACATCTTCCAGGTGGCCGGAGAGCTGAAGCTGTTAAAGCGGCACCATGGGGGCTATTCCCACTTCGTGACCGACGTGGACCTCTCCAACGTCGTGACCAAGGCATTCACGCTGTTTACCTCGTTTTCCTTTACGCAGAAGAATGTCTTCGAGATGCTCATCGAGCGAGCCCTGCAGGCAGTGGGGCGGTGAGAGCGGCCTCCGGGCATTGAGAGCGGTCAAATGAAGACTACCGGAGTGGTCGTGCTCGTGTCGGTTACGCTGTACAGCGCGTTTCGCGCCGACCGAAGCGGCGCCCGCGAAGGGGATCAGGCCCCGTCGGTGGAGGCGCCGATGGCCCTGCGCACCAGCTCGAGGAACTCGGGGGCGTCGTAAGGCTTCTGGATGAACGAGAGGAGG
>JADFDB010000198.1 GCA_018263175.1 Spirochaetota bacterium | reverse complement strand
GGGAATATATCGCCGTGATCGCCGAGACCGATTCGCACGGGACGAAGGCTGTTTTTTACCGTGATGATGTGGTGGCTTTTACCCGCGATCCCCTCGGGAACGAAGCCATAGACGACGTCGGCCGCCAGCCGGTCCCACAAAAAAAGATATTCGGCCCCGACACAAAAGAATCCCATAAACCCGGCCGTTTGGAACAGTATCCCGGAGGGTACATACCAGGGATTGCCCCGATCGCGCGTCGTGCTGCCGGAGAGCTGCGACGCGGCCGCGAGCACCATCGCGGCCGCACAGAGGTACCGCCCGAGCACCCGCTTTAAAAAAATCTGCACTGCTCAACCTCAAAATAATCCTCGTAAAACGTCGCAATCAGGCAGTTGCCGAAGCCTGAAGTGCCGACAACATATCTCGGCACCCCGACCTGCACGATCGTCCGCGGTCCGTGCCAGTGCCCATGAACGGTCATGGAAAAGACGGGGGTGATGATGCTCTCGAACCGCTCGACCTCCGCCGGGGTGAATATGCCCTCGGCGCCATCGCACGGATCGATATGGCAGGCCAGCACCGACAGCGGGGAGAGTATTCCCGCGACTGCGCCCTCAAGCCAGGCAAAATCCGGAACGCCGCCGCCGAACTCCCATTTATTGTCGTTGAAGCAGACAAATTCGACCGATTTATACATAAATGAGAAATTGTATGCACCGAAAATATCGCGATAGATGTCCCGCCCGAAGGTGAGGGCATCGTGATTCCCGATCACGACCAGAAACGGATACCGCGACTCGCGGAAAATCTCCACCGACCATTCATATTCCCGGAGAAGGCCCTGGTTGGTGATATCGCCGACCACCATTATAAAATCTATGTCGTTGCGGCCATTGAGGATCTTGATCAATCGCCTGGTTTCCTCATAATATACATGAGTGTCGGCGATGAACGCGACCTTAAATGGAATGGATCCGTCATCCATCGACATGATTCTCGAAAGATTCTTCGCATTAAGGTCATGGTACTTGTCGCTTTCCGAGCCGAAAGGCGTAAAAATCAGGCGGTCGCACGCCATCGGCCCCGCGGCCAGCAGCAGGGACAGAAAAAATACGGACAACACCCGCTTACTTCTCATAAAATCTCCGATACAATCCGGCGCTGACTACATCGTCTGAATACGGCAGAATTGTTGCATATCGTGCGGAGATCGTGTTTCCTCCCGCCGCAGGCGGGGGGAAAGGCGGCTTGATCCCCGGCTATGCAACAACTATAGTATAGCCGCCAGAGACGGGACGGTCAAAAAAATGTTGTGTAGTCAACCAATATTTGTTGATCATGCAACTATTGTCGCGGCCCGTCGCCGCGGAATTGAACCCAGGGCATTGCGAGAGTGTAAAAAATGATCGTGTAAACCGGAGACCTGCCCGGCTCACCCCTTCCCGGCGCTCTCGACGGCGCCGGCAGAACATGGAAACGCCCCTGTTCGATAACGGCCCGGGCGTTTTTCGCGCACCGGCCCGAAAACCCGCGCCTGCGGCGATAAAGCCGGGGCGGCTTCGGCACGATCATACCCCTGAGCACCACATCGGCCTCCGTATCGAGTCGTCGAGCGATCTGGTTTTATTCGATTTGTTCATCCGCGCGCCCCGGCACACCCGGAGTCCTTGTTTACCGCCACAGTGGATGGGAACGCAAAATCGATAATACTCTTGACAAGTCGGGCCGAATGCCTCCGAAATCGGAACACGCGCCGCGGTGGGCGCGAAAAACTGTAACATCACGGGCGGCGCGCGCTCCGATACCGGGTGGCCGTCGTGCCGCCGCGGCTCCACCCGCGGTGATATATCTTATCGAGCGAGAGGCATCCATGTACCCAATACTCTTCCAGTACAAGTTCATCTCCGTCGGCGGCTACGGCGTAATGCTGGGCATAGGATTTTATCTCGCGTTCCTCCTCTTCGAGCGCGAACTCAAGCTGAGGGACATGGACCCGGAGCTCGCCTACCGCATACTTCTGGCCGCCATCCCCGGCGGCATCGTCGGCTCGAAGGTATTCCATATACTCGAGCACCTCGATGAGTTCGCGGCGGACCCCGCGGGCATGATCTTCTCGGGGGCCGGGCTTTCCGCCTACGGCGGCTTCATCCTCTCGTTTCTTCTGGCCTGGTGGCTCATCAGGCGCAGCGGCGAGCCCTTCCTCAAGGTAGCCGACGCCGCGGCGCCCTCGATGGCACTCGGATACTGTTTCGGCCGATTCGGGTGCCACGTCGCCGGCGACGGCTGCTACGGCATCGAGACCGCATCATTCTGGGGAACCGCCTACCCGAACGGCATCGTGCCGACCACGGCCGCGGTCTACCCAACGCCGCTCTTCGAGGTCTTTTTCTCGTTTCTGGTCCTCGCGCTGCTCATGCAGCTCAGAAAGAGAGGGCTCGCCGACGGAAAGCTCTTCTTCCTCTATCTGGTCCTGAACGGCCTTCCCCGCTTTCTCGTGGAGTTCATCCGGTTGAACCCAAGAGGGCTCATGGGTTTTTCGCAGGCGCAGTTTATCGGAATACTCTTCGTACTGGCGGGGATTGCAGGCTGGTATTACAGCGGCAGGCGTGCGACGGTCGTCTGAGCCGATCTATCGGCCGAGGGTCGTGGACATCTTTTCTATCACCTTGCGGATGAACGCGCTTCCTTCGAGGAAGCCGAGATACAGGAAGCGCGAACGCATGGCGACGCGCTCGTCTTCGGAGAGTGCGCCCTCGCCCTCGTCGACCTCGTAGCCCTCGGTGATGGTGTGAATAACGCGCTGCGCGGTGAAGCTTATCATGTCCTTCAGCGCGTCGAGCGACTCGATGGCCCTGTCGGCCTCGGCGAGCCTCTTTAACAGAAACTCCATCTTCGATCGGTCGCGATTCTCGGCGGCCACCACCGAGCGCAGCTCCTCCGAATTGCGAACGGCCCGTTCGAGCAGCGGCACGAGCGTGTCGAGCTCGTCGAGCATGGCGGCACAGCGTCGGCTGATGCCGAGGCGCACCTCCTCCGGATCCCGCAGCGCGCGCGTCCCCTCTTCATAGGCCGCGTCAATTATGCCGAAAATATCGACGTCTGTGCCGTCTAAACGAAGCTCCGCCGCCGGGACGTGACGCACCCCCTTTATGCGCGCCCCGTCGAAGGTCGCATTGACGAGCGCGCCATCGCCCCGCTTTTCGAACCACGAGAGGAATATCATCATCTTCTGATTGGTGTGCACACTCGCCGATCGGATCCCCTGCACGAGGATGGCGGGAAGGGCGCAAAGCTGAAAGCGGTTGAACATGAGCGGCGTGTAGAAGCGCCCGGTCCGCAGGAACACCTGTTCGTCGAGATACGATCCGCGCGCATGGGCCAGGCCGCCCGTAAA
>JADFDB010000197.1 GCA_018263175.1 Spirochaetota bacterium | reverse complement strand
CTGCCGTGCCGAGTCCACGCGCGGGAACGACATGCCGCCGGTCATCGTGCGCGGACGCATGAGGGGAGGGCGCACCTCCGTGGAGGCGCACACCTCGCAATATTTGAGCTCGCTCCTCCTCTCCGCGCCCTGCGCCGACAATGAATCCGTTATCGACGTGCCCCTTCTCAACGAGGCGCCCTACGTCGCGATGACCCTCGCATGGCTCGACCGGCTCGGCATTGTGTACACGAGCGATGGAATGCGGCGCTTCACCGTGCCGGGCGGCCAGCGCTACCGTTCGTTCAACGAATTCATACCGGCTGATTTCTCGTCGGCGACCTTTTTCATCGTTGCGGCGGCGGTAACAGGCTCACGCATAACGCTCAAGGGGCTCGACTTCGCCGACACGCAGGGCGACAGGGCGGTCGTCGATATAATGGAAAGCATGGGCGCGCGCGTGGAGAAGGGCGAACGAGCCATAACGATCGAGGGCGGCGATCTGACGGGCGGTGTTTTCGATCTCAACGCCATCCCCGACGCCCTGCCGGCGCTCGCGGTGGCCGGCTGCTTCGCGCGCGGAGAGACACGCCTGATCAACGTGCCGCAGGCGCGCCATAAGGAGACCGACCGCATCGCGGTGATGCGCTCGGAGCTCGCGAAGATGGGCGCCGATATAGACGAGACGCCCGACGGCCTTAGTATACGACAGAGTAAGCTCGCCGGCGCGGCCGTGCACGGGCACGGCGACCACCGCGTCGTGATGGCGCTCACGGTGGCGGGCCTCGCCGCGCGTGGCGAAACGACGATCGACACGGCCGAATCGGTGGCGGTCACCTTTCCCGCCTTCAGGGAGCTTCTGGTCTCGCTTGGCGCGAATATCGAAATGGCGGAGGGCTGAACGATGCCGGTACGGGGAGTGAGGGGCGCGACGACGGTCGGGCGAAACGAGCGCGGGGAGATACTCGAAAGGACCGAAGAGCTCTTGCGCGCGCTCGTGGAGAAGAACGGCATCGCGCTTGCGGACATTGCCTCGGCGGTCTTTTCGGTCACCGCGGACCTCGACGCGGAGTTTCCGGCCGTTGCCGCGCGGCGCCTCGGCTGGATATACACCCCGCTCATGTGCATGCGCGAAATCCCGGTGCCGGGAAGCCTGCCGCTGTGCATACGGGTGCTCCTCCACGTCAACATGGACAGGCCGCAGGAGGACATCATACACCTCTATCTTCGCGAGGCGCGCAGGCTCCGCCCCGACCTCGACACGGGCGAGCTTGACCGCTACTACCGCTCCGAGGCGTAGCACGCCGGGCGCGGAATCCGCGAAGACGGCCTTCCTTAAAAGGCTTGTCTTTTACGGCGACTGCCGCTTTTCTTGTAAGAAGACGCCGGGCATACGCCAATGCCCCGGCATAAAACCGTAAAAAGCGACAGAGACGGAAGGAAATCGACGTGTATCGGGATGTACTGAAAACGGGAATGGCGGCCTCGGCGCTTGTTCTTTCGGTACTGGCCGCGGGAGTCCGCGCGCCGGCCCAGGAGCGCCGCGAGATCGAGCTCACGGCGCAGGAGATCGTCGCTCGCGTGGACCGCATCCTGTCGTATCCGCGCGGCGAGATCAAGGGAAAACTGTTGCACATCCTGCCGGACGGCAGTTCCACGGTTATAAACCTCAAGGGGCTCATAGCGGAGAACGATTTTCTCTTCACCTTCAGCAGCCGTAACCGCGGGGACGAATTCCGGGTGCTCTACAACCAGGGCGGTGAGGACATCTGGGTGTACAGCATCCACGCACAGAAGCTCTTTCGCAAGATGGACGTCGATAAGTACGATCCGCTGCTCGGCACCAACTTTTCATTCATCGATTTCTCAAACGCCGATTACCAGGCCAACTACAACGCCGTCATCACGGGAGATGCCGTAATAAAGGGCCTGAATGCCTACCGCCTGCGCCTGGACCCCATCTTCAAGGGCGGGAGCTACGGCAGGCTTACGCTCTACGCCAGCAAGCGGGACTACGTGCCGCTTCGCATAGACTTCCACGACAACGACAAGGTCGTCTTCAAGAGCATCGCCGTGGCGAAGACCATGACGCGCGGCGGCAGGATCGTGCCGGTGCGCTACGATATGCTCGACCTGCGCCGCGGCACGGTGACGATACTCGAGTTTTTCGGCTTCGATGAATCGATAAGCTTCGACAAGACCATCTTCTACCACCAGCGCCTGGGGGAAAACGGCTGATGCCGCAGTATTTCGTAAGCCCGCCCGACCTGGCCGACGGCCGCTGCACGGTACGCGGCGAGGACTTTCATCACCTCGTGCGCGTTCGAAGGGCCGTGGAGGGCGACGAGATCGAGCTCCGGCTTCAGGACGGCACCCTCCTTTCGGGCCGGATAGCCTCGATCGGCAAAGACGCGCTTATCGCTGAAATCATTGACAAAAAGGCGCCATTCGCCGTATCGTTGAAGTTGACGCTGTACGCGGCGCTCCTTAAGGGGAAGAAGTTCGACCTCGTGGTCCAAAAGGCGGCGGAACTCGGGCTCGCACGCGTGGTTCCCGTGGCGACCGAGCGCACCGTCCCCGAGGTAGGAGAAAAGGAATCGAGGCGCCTGGAGCGCTGGAACAGGATAGCGGCGGAGGCGGCCAAGCAGTGCATGCGGGCCGACCTGCCCGAGGTGGGCCGCGTGCTCGCCTTCGGCGAAGCGCTCGGGGAGGGCCACGGCGCGAGGATCATCGCGCACCCCGGCGGGGGGATGAGCGTCCGCGGCATACGGCGCGAGGCGGGCGCGGTCAACGAGGCGGCGCTTCTGGTGGGGCCCGAGGGCGGCTTTTCGGAGCGCGAGATCGAAGCGGCGGCGGCTGACGGCTGGCGCACGATGAGTTTCGGCAGTACCCAGCTTCGCGCGGAGACGGCGGCGATCGTGCTCCCGGCGATACTGATCTATGAATGGAGCTTGACCGAATGAAGATAACGGTAAACTACAGGGAAATCGATTTCGAGAAGTCAACGCTGCAGGATCTGCTGGTGCTCTACCGATTCAACCCCGAGAGGATTACCGTTCAGATAAACGAGACGTTCGTGCCCCCCACCCGCTATGCCGATACCATTTTACAAGAGGGCGATGTCCTTGAGATAGGGAGGGCCTGATGGGTCCTGGGGCGATCGTCGGGAGATGAAGCGTGGATAAAGAGGATTCGAACGAAGCAGTCCGTCTGGTCGAAATAAGGAAGGAGCTCGAAGAGAAGCGCGTCCGATGGCGCACCATACGCGCCGAGCGGCTGGCCCTCAAGCGGCGCTTTGAGGGAGACAATCTCGACAAGGCGACAATACGGAAGGACAAACGCTACCGCGAGCTCGAGAAGAGCCAGGAGCATCTCTCGACGCTCATCAAGCACATCGAAAAACGGCTC
>JADFDB010000196.1 GCA_018263175.1 Spirochaetota bacterium | reverse complement strand
GGCCAGGGAGAAGCTCGCGCGTCCCCACGGGGAGCTCGTAAGGGCGATTATGCAGGGCCTTTCGCGCCTCGAGCTCAATGTCGATCTGCACGGTAAGCTTAAAGCCAATATCGACGGCGTCATAACCCAGGAGACGATACGGGCCGTCCTCGGAAACATACAGGCCCAGGATATCGGCACCGCCGAGAATTATGTTAAAAAAATCATCGAGAAAGCGCTTTCGCTCGACAAAACCGAGGCCCAGCTCGATTTTGAGCCCGTAAGTTATGGGCAGTATGCCGAACTCATGGTTGAGGACGAGGTCGAGAAAATGACCTTCGCCCAGAAGATCAAGCTCGTGATGCCTTATGTAAATCACAGGAATGATATTGCTGAAAGCGTGGTGAAGGGCGCCGTCAACGATATCGCGCTTATCAAGTTCGCCTTCGAGCGGGGGGAACGCCTGTTCGGCCTCGGCCTTATCATCTACAGCATGGTGGGAAAGTCGGTCAGCAGCGTTTTCATCGCCGCCGGCCCGGAGAGCTCTTTCAAGGGCGGTGATGTCAATGCGCCCATTTCGGATTTTTTCGATGCACTCGAGGCCTTAATGAACGCCGCCGCCTTTGACGATGCCGCCGCGATGAAAATCGAGAATGCGCTTGGTCGGGTGAATACCGCGCCGCTCGCGGAGGCGGCATCGAAGAGCGATAAGCAGCTCCTGGGCCGGGCCGTCACCGCGCTTCTCGCGGCGGGGATCGGGGACGGCGTCGCCGCCGAGGCCGATGCGGTGCTGATGAATTCGCTCAGGATGGAGCTTCTGCTCAAGCCCGGGACCAGGGCGCGAAGGAAGGAGGCCCAGGAGCCGGACGTCCCCGAGAAGGAAGCGGCACCCGGCGGGATGAAGATGCTTGGCGTCGACTTGATCCTGTCGCCCACGAAGGGACGCAACATCTCGAGCCTCAGGCCCGGCGACCACGTCCAGGTAATGCTCGACAGCACCAATCCCGTCGCGCATAAAATACTCAAGCAGCTTAACCTCATCTCCGGAGATAAGGTCAAGCCGGTGGGCGCGACCGTGTATTCGATAAAACAGCATCCGAAGGAAGGATATAAAATTTTCGTCCAGATCGCCAAAGGCGTCCTCGGCAGGGCGGAGGAAGAGCAGGACATCCGCATAAAGACCGGTGACCCGGTCGTCGAGGAGACGATGCGGAAAGCCTCGAGCAGCATGATGATCGGCATTATCGCGGGCGTCGTGGTTCTGCTCATCGTAATCCTTTTATTCCTGCTGTTGTAAAATAGCGTTGTTGCATAACCGGGCAATTCGGCCGGTTTTCCTCCGCCGCAGACGGGGAAAAACCCGATATTCCCGGGATTCGCAGCAAGTAATAAAAGCGTGGCCCTGATCGCCCAAACGGGAAAGGTCGTAATTTTAATTTGACTTTCAGCTTCCCGGTTATAGTCTTGGAAACTTTTTGGAGGAAGCCATGGCGTATAAAATCACCACCGACTGCACGATGTGCGGGACCTGCGCCGATGAGTGCCCGGTATCCGCGATCAGGGAAGGAAAGGACCCTTATGTTATCGATGCGGATACCTGTACCAATTGCGGAACCTGTGTCGACGTATGTCCCGCCGAGGCGATAATAGAGGCGTAGTTCCGGAGCGCATCACCCGCATGGTACCGGCTGCGGTCGCGGTGCACACGGCAAAAGCGCCGTCGGGCCGCGACGGAGCGGTACCGTTCGGGGGAGCGGAGAGATGCTAAATACCTGGAGATATACCGGCCACACTTGAAAAAGCGTACGAATCTTACCCTCACCCTGGCCATCGCGCTGCTGTTGCCTCTGTTCCCCGGAGAGAGTCCCCCCGCAAGAGGCGCTGAAGGGATTTCAGCCGTCGATTCCGACGCGCACAAAGCGCGCAGGAGGATGGAGGTCCTGTACCGCAGGTGGGATGACGGCCTGTTCGGAAGCAGGCGCTTCCACCGGCGTGAGCTTCAGGCGTATCTTGCGGACCGCATCGGCCGAAGGATCGCCACCGGGTACGACTACCCGCTTGTTTTTCCGGAGGTGCTGACCGGACGGCGCTTTCGCTGCGGTTTTAGATACGGTGCCTGGCTCGAGGTCCGTGGAGAAATCGGCGAAGCCGGGCTCGCGGCGCTTTCGGAAGGCGGGCTTCCGGCGCCCTCGACATGGTGGCGCACACCAGTGCTCATCTCGCTCGAGGGAAAGCTCAAGCGGTTCAGGCTCGATGACGGGCCGCCCAGGGTTGTGGTAATAGTGCTGGATGACCTGCGCCCCGTGGTGTCGACGGGGCCCACGGCGGCCACCGGGGAGGGACGGGACCGATGACGAATGGAAAGGAGCGCGTATAATGTGCGGAATAATCGGATATACAGGCAAACGAAGCGCCGCTGAAATAATAGTCCGGGGCCTGAAGCGGCTCGAGTACCGCGGCTATGATTCCGCGGGGATAGCGCTGGTGGACGGCGGGATGTATTACCGCAAGAAAAAGGGCAAGATAGCTGATCTCGAAGGGATCCTCGATTACCCGTCGCTCGAGCCATACCGCACCGGAATAGGGCATACCCGCTGGGCGACGCACGGGGCCCCGTCGGACCGCAACGCGCATCCTCACCTGTGCTGTAAAGGGAAGATCGCGCTGGTGCATAACGGAATAATCGAAAATTTCGCGACGATCAAGAAAATGCTCATCGACAAAGGCCACATCATTTCAAGTGAAACCGACACCGAGGTGATCGTCCACCTTATAGAGTACTACTATTCGGGGAATACGCTCATCGATTCGGTGATGAAGGCGCTCTCCAAGATCGAGGGGACCTTCGGTATCGCCGTGGTCTCGAGCGATGAACCAAACAAAATAATCGCCGCGCGACGTGGAAGCCCCCTCATCCTCGGCGTGGGCGAGAACGAGATGATACTGGCATCCGATGCCAGCGCGATCGTGGAGCACACGCGCAGGGTGATCTATCTCGAAGATAACGAGATGGTCGAGATTACGGGTGGAGAGTATCGCACCTACGATCTCAACAAGAACACGAAAAACAAAATCATCGAGGACATAGACTGGGACATCGCCCTGATCGAGAAACAGGGCTACGACCACTTCATGCTGAAGGAGATTTTCGAGCAGCCCGACACCATACTGAACGCCTTTCGGGGCAGGGTGCTTCAGGACATGGGGACCGCACGGCTCGACGGTCTCCGCCTCTCGGAGGACGATCTCAACTCCATCGAGCGGATTATCTTCATAGCCTGCGGTACCTCCTGGCACGCGGGGCTCGTCGGCGAGTATCTCATCGAGCAGTATGCGCGCATACCCGTTGAGGTCGAATACGCGTCGGAGTTTCGTTACAGACGTCCCATTCTCGGAAAAGGCGATCTGGTGATCGTAATCAGCCAGTCGGGCGAGACCGCGGATACGCTCGCGGCGCTCCGCG
>JADFDB010000195.1 GCA_018263175.1 Spirochaetota bacterium | reverse complement strand
GTTCCTCATTGGGGATTTTACCGGCATGATCGGCGATCCTTCGGGAAAATCGGAAACGAGAAAGCGGCTCTCCCGCGAGGAGGTGCTCGTCAACGCCGAGACCTACAAGCGGCAGGTGTTCAAAATACTCGATCCGGCCGTCACCGTGGTCGATTTTAACTCGCGCTGGTGCCAGCCCATGGGCTTTGCCGACGTGCTGGAGCTCACCTCGCGTTATAACGTCGCGCGGATGCTCGAGCGCGATGATTTCGCGAATCGCTATAAAGAGGGCAAGCCGATCTCGATCCTCGAATTCATGTATCCGCTCGTGCAGGGGTATGACTCGGTGGCGCTCAGGGCCGATATCGAGCTCGGCGGCACCGACCAGAAGTTCAACCTGCTGGTCGGCCGCGACCTGCAGAGGGAATACTCCCAGGAGCCGCAGGTGATCATGACGCTCCCGCTTCTGGTGGGCCTTGACGGCTCGCAGAAGATGTCAAAGTCGCTTGGCAACTACATCGGGATCAACGAGCCGCCGCGGGAGATTTTCGGCAAGGTGATGTCCATCTCGGACGAGCTCATGTTTCTGTACTACCGCCTGGTTACCGACGTGCCCTACGCCGACATCGACTCTTACGAAAAGGGGATGCGTGAAGGTTCGGCCCATCCCCGCGACATCAAGGTCCGCCTGGCGAAGGAGATCTGCGCCCAGTTTTACGATGCCGGGACCGCGGAGAAGGCCGAGGCCGAGTTCAACAAGATTTTCGTCCGCAAGGACCTGCCGGACGAGATTCCCGAGTTCGCCGTTCCCGCCGAAGAAGCGGCTTCCGGCACAGTCTGGATCGCGAAGCTCCTGGTGCTCTCGGGCCTGGCGGCGAGCAACGGAGAGGCCCGCCGTCTCATCAAGGGCGGCGGCGTGTACGTGGACAACCGGAAGGTCGAGAGCGAGGACTATGAGCTTTCGCTCCCCTGCGACTGTGTCGTCAAGGTCGGCAAGCGCCGGTTTATCAGGATACGGGGCTGATTTTTTTGTAACCCAATGGATGCCGGCATGTCGGATAAAAGTGACCTTGAGGTAATCGACAGGGTGCTTGCGGGGGATATCGAGGCGTTTTCCGCGATCATCGAAAAGTACCAGGACCGTATCTTTCGGTACGCGTATTCGAGGGTTTATAACTACGACGAAGCGCTCGATATCACCCAGGAAGTGTTCCTGATGGCGATGGAGGCCCTGCGTTCGTTCCGGCGGGAGGCGAAGTTCTCCACGTGGTTGTTCAGCATAATGGTGAACTACTGTAAGAATTACCGCAAGAAAAGGGACCGCTTCCGCTCGGTGGCCCTGAGTCGATCCGAGGGCGGGGACGAGTTCGAGATACCCCTCCCGGACGAGCGGCAGACGCCCGAGGATGACGTTATCACCGGGGACACTCTCCGAATAGTGAAGGAGGAGCTCTACGCGCTCCCCGACGATTACAAGGAGATACTCGTTCTGAGGGATATCGAGGGGCTTGCGTACGGCGATATAGCGCGGATTCTCGGGATACATCTTTCAAACGTCAAGGTGAGAATCCACAGGGGGAGAGAACTCTTGAAAAAAAGGCTCGCTGAGAGGGGGCTCTTATGACGAGGGAACACATCACTTTCGGTTTGTTGTCGGACCTGCACGACGAGGTGCTCCACCCCGGACGGAAAGAATCGCTCGTGGACCATCTGAACGGCTGTTCCGAATGCGCCCGCGCCTACGAGGAGCTCGGCCGCATGGTGAGGATGGTTTCATGCCTTCGCGTGCTCGGCATTCGCTCCGGGGATGATTTCGCCCGCCAGACCCTTTCCCGTGTAATCCTCTGCGAACGCAAAAGAAAAAGGCACCTCTATTACAAGCGGGTGGTTCCCTCCGCCGTGGCGGCAATGGTGATCTTTCTGGTGGGTATCGACCAGTTCCAGAACGGATCCTCCCGTGAGAGTCGGAGCGGCACGAGGATTGCGGCGAGCGCCGCCTCCGGGGAGATCCAGCGCGAAATCGGCAGCGCCTATGACATGCGCCGGACGATGTCGATCCTCAGCAAAAACCGGGCGCGCGTGACCATGGTCACCGACGGCTACATAGAAGCGGAGGCCCCTTCGCGCTTTGTCGATGCCATTCAGCACGAATGCGATGCCTCGCTCTCCACGGGCATGCACGGCTTCGCGACGGCCGTCGGCTATTCCGAGGGAGGCCTGCAGGACGGCCTGATCCTCTCTTCCGGGTTTATGCATCCGAGACCGGGTGATCGGTCCGGAACCGTCCGGTTCAGGGTCCTCCTCAGGTAGCGGGACCGCGCGTTTAGCCGGTCTTCGCCGGTCACGGCCCCTGCGGAACGGGCGTTTGGGCCGCTACGCGGTTTTGGCTTTATCCCTCTTTTTAATTGCAATTTCCCGCGTAATCCCTTAGTACTGCCATCATGTCGTTTTGTTGGTCCGACTGCGCGGCCTTAGGGCGTGCCCGGCTGCCGGGGACAAATCTGTGGAGCGGGGAAGGCTATGGTTACCATAAGTATTATCCTGTCGCTGGTGGCGTCCATCCTGCTGCCATTCATGGCCCTGTTCGTGATGTACAAGGACTGGCGCGATCAGGTGCACCGCTACTACGCGCTTCTGACCGTTTCGGGCTTCGGAATTTTATTCACGATGTTCATCACCTACGCCTTTCCGGATTCGCCCTTCCTTACCGAGATCAACAGGATCACCCAGGCGGCGACGGCCTTCACCTTTACCTCGCTCTTCGGCGTTTCGCTGGTTTTCCCCAAGGGAGAGCGGCGCTTTCCTTTCAAGTATGGCGTTTTGATCTTTACACCGGCCATCATCATCAGCCTGATCGCGAATTTCACCGACTGGAGCATCACCGCGGCCTATTTCAAGGAAGGCGTGCTGGTCAGGGATTTTAACTTCTTCTATACGTATTACGCGCTGGTTGTTTTTGCCTATCTCCTCCTCGGTACCGCCAATTTCATAATAAAATACATCAGGACGACCATTCGGATATTCCGGCTGCAGATGCGCTTCGTGTTCATCGGAACATCGATGGGGCTTATCGGCGGCGGTATCTGTTCGATCGTTCTGCCCCGCTTCTTCAACTATTCCGAGCTGTACGTGCTCGGTCCATCGCTTGCGTCGTTTGTCGCGTTCGGGTCCCTTTTCTACTCAATTATCTCATATAATGTGCTCGACATCACCACGGCCGTCCATAAAACCGTCACCTACTCCATTATATCGATGGCCATTTTCGTACCGATCTTCCTCGTGCTCGGCGCCTGGGACTCGAACCTCTGGTCGGTGGGCGAGGCGCCGCTGTTCGTGGTGGCGGGGCTCGTGGTCATTATCTTCCTCCTTTTTTCGGTGTATGTGCAGCCCGCGATCGACCACGCGTTCAAACGCAGGCAGTACGAGTTCGAGTCGATCATCGACAGCTTCGTCCGCGAGGTCGGCGGCATGAGGGATTTTACGACCATCATCCGGCGTTCGGTGGACATCCTGCACGATTCTCTCTTTTTGAA
>JADFDB010000194.1 GCA_018263175.1 Spirochaetota bacterium | reverse complement strand
GCAGCAGGAGGTCCATATCGTCGTTCCGACGGGAATGGCATACTCCCGATCGTATGAGTGGAGATTATAAATACGCATGTGCGAAAGCCGGGACATCACCATATCGCTGCCGGCAAATCATACCCCGCCTTGGATAATGCGCATTCCGTTTTCGAAGAAAACGGCATCGTAGAACTCCTGTGATAGATCAAGGCCGAGAAGAAAGTTGATCTCGTCTTCACGCGGAAAAATAACGTTGGGGAAGTCCGATCCATAGACGATCCGGTCCCTGTAGCGCTCGAGCACGCCGTTTCCCAGATCGAAGCGGACCGGAGCGCCCGGAAGAAACGAGAAGGCCGTATCGAAGAAGAGCAGGGGGTGCGCGTCGAGAAGCCCGAAAAACTCGCGGAATTCCAGCGCGCCCATGTGCGCCACGTTCGCCGGCAGGTCCGGGTAGCGTTTAAGGAGCTTTTCGAAGTGCGCGAAGCCGACGAACTCGTTGCCCACGGGCCCGGTGCCGACGTGGAGTAGCAGGCGCTTCCCGCGCTCCATGACGAGCTCGTACATGGGGAAGAGGCGCTCGTCGTGGGGATGGAAGCGCTGGACGAGGAGCTGCAGTTTGAAGCCCAGAACCCGTGGATGGTCGAGCATGCGCCTCGCCATCTCCAGCGCGTCGTCGTCGCCGGGATGATACGCGGCGAAGCAGTAGAGGTCGGGAATCTCGTCGACCACCGAAAGGTTCCACTCGTTCAGCGATCGCGCGACGCCCTCGCGATGGGCGTAATTGGAATAGACGATGGGCCCAACGCCGCGCTCGCGCAGGTATTCAACGCACTCGCGGTAATAGAGACGGTGGCGCACCTCCCAGCCGTAGCCTTTGCCGAAGAAGTCCCAGATCTTCTCGAAAAGCCGGTCGGGGAAGAGGTGCACGTGGAAATCCACGATCGTGCCTGGAAGCTCTTTCACTCTGACCTCGTGTATGCGGCGGATGCATCTCATTCCGCGTTATAACGATAGATTAAAGGAATAATGGATTTACGGCGATGTGTCAATAGATAATCGCCGCAAATAATTCTTGCAAAAATGCGCCATGCCTGTAGGATCTATGTGCCGTGCCTGAAGTGCGATTCCACCATCGGAAAAGATAATGGATAAGAACAGGAAGATCGTCGTCTCCATACTCATACTTCTCGTGCTTTCGTCAGTTCTCGCGATCATCGACATAAGTCTCACCATGCAGAGCACAGGGCGCTCCGGATACCGGCTGCGCACTCACGATACCGGTCCCGGTGTGGGCATCGTCCGCATATACGGGCCCATTGCCATCGACACCGCCGCAGGCGGACCCTTCGGCATGGCCTATGGGTCCGACGCAATCGTACAGCGCCTCGACGACCTGTCGCGCGACGGTCGCATAAAGGCCGTCGTTGTGCGCATCAACTCGCCGGGCGGTACCGTCGCAGCCACGCAGGAGATCTACGACAAGATCATGCGCCTGCGCAAAAACAACATCGTGGTGGTCGCGTCGATGGGCGAGCTTGCGGCCTCGGGCGGGTACTATGTAGCCTCGGCCTGCAATTACATCCTCGCCAACCACGGCTCCATCACCGGCTCGATCGGCGTCATAGCGGTATCGCCGAATTTAAAGGGGCTTTTCGAAAAGCTCGGCATCCGCATGAACGTTATCAAGAGCGGCCGCTACAAGGACCTGCTCTCCTCCTACCGCGACATCAGCCAGGAGGAGCGCGAGCTGATACAGGAGATGATCGATTCATCGTATAAAAAATTTCTGGCGGATGTTTCGCTGGGAAGGAACATTCCGATCCCCGACATCGAACCGGTGGCCGACGGTCGCGTGATGAGCGGTGAGACCGCGCTCAGGCACAGGCTCGTGGACGAGCTGGGTTCGTTCGAAACAGCGCTCGCGAAGGCGCGGGCACTCGCCAAACTGCCCGAAGACGCACCGGTGTACGACGAAGTAACCAACCCGATAGAGCGCCTCCTCATGTCGCTCCAGGGCGCAAGGGGAGGGATCGACATACGCGTGGACCGCGGGGCGCTGTACAACCTTCCGGCCGTCGAATACAGGTATCAGCCATGAAGGAATTTCTGAAATCACTCGCCTGGTTGGACTATTTTTACCTGGTTTTCACCGATCCGCGCAAGCTTTCAGCGGCGCTCATGCGCGAATCGAGGTCGCTGCCTTTCGGCTTTGTGGTGCCCGCATTCGTATCCATCATGGACATCCTCGCCTTTTCGCTGATGGGTTCGGAGACGCCGTTTTTCTACACCAAGATCACCTACGGTTGGATCCTGCTCTACATCCTGCTCGTGTTTCAAAACGTCCTGATCGGAAGCCTCGTCGATACGGCAGGGCAGGTGCTCGGTTACCAGGGCAACATCAAGAACGTCATCAACATCATGAACTACGCGCTCTTTCCCAGGGTGCTGCTGCTTCCGGCGATATTGATCTTCAGCGTTTTCGGTTTCGCGCCGGTGTTCTTTTACGTGCTGATCTCGATGGCACTCTTTGCGTGGTCGGCCGCCATCGTCGTTCAGGGTCTGTCCGAAATGCACTCCGCCGGGCTGGGCCGCGCGGCCGCGGTGTTTTTTATGCCGTTTGTTCTGGTGGGCGGGGTCGCCTTTTTCACGATGGTGCTGACCGTAATTTCCATTTTCGGTTATTTCACCGCATGAGGGATGCGGTTCGCCCGCGTTGCGAAGGGAACCGGAAGGACGGAGCCCGAAAACACGAAAAGCCCTTTCGGGCTTTTCATCGCGTTTGGGCGCCGGTCGGCGCCTATGGGGAGCGGTGTTTAGCTCGCCTTCGTTACCATTCCGGAGCGGATGCAGCGGGTGCAGACGTACTTCCGCATCACCCGGCCTTTTTCCATTACGCGAAGCCTTTTTATATTGGGCTTCCAGGTTTTGAGGGTCTTTTTATGGGAATGGCTCACGCTGTTTCCGAACAGGACCGATTTCCCGCATACTTCGCACTTGGCCATGAGATTCTCCGTTAAAAAAAGTGATAGGCATACTTAGTTGCCGGTGTGTAATTTTGCAACAATTTTACCGGGTGTGGAAAAAAAATTTACCACACGGAACACGGTGCCGCTTTTCAGCGGGATGATTATAATCGGCGGCCCTGGGATTCTCCCGCCATCCGCACTATAGGTAGCAGTCTAAATTAATAGGCAAACAGCCTTTTCCAAAAAAGGTTTTAGATAATCTTTGAGATTCATTCCATTCCAGAAATCATGCCGGGTATCTGCAAAGTAGTTGCTTCGAAGCCATTTTCCCTACCCCGCGAAAAACTGAATAAAAATTGTTTATTATCTATTATTTGATTATACTGTTTTAGCGCAGGACGGTTATGGATTAATTGTTATCCAGGAAAGAAGCGTCGTACAATTCGAGGATGAGCCCCATTATGAATTTTTTTAATAACATTCGTGTAAGCATGAAGTTTTTCATATTTTTCAGCATGGCCACGGTCCTGGTAGCGGCCGGGCTGCTCTACAGCCTCTGGAGCGTTAATTCACTGCGCGACGAGATCGATTCCATGTACAACCTGAGTCT
>JADFDB010000193.1 GCA_018263175.1 Spirochaetota bacterium | reverse complement strand
CACGGGCTCCCCGAAAAAGGCCATCAGCGTGAAGGGCGACGTAATCCTCTTCGGCCTGAGCTATTATATCGAAATCTGAACCCACCGGTGCGAGGAAAACGGGAGTGAAGGCCGTCAGCGTCCGCAGAAGCGGGAAGATCATTGTCGCCGCGCTCGGGTGTGCGATCCTAATCATCACCGCCGCTGCGCTCGGCCTGCCCGGCGGCGGGCACGAAAGGACCACGACCATGCTTGACGACGAGCTTGTCCGCGAGCTTCCTTCCGCGCGGCCCCTGCGGGTACTGCTGCCGGCAAGTGCGCTCTATGCCCCGGCCATTATCGCCAATGCCGGAATGGGCCGGAACGACGAGAGCCTTTTCGCCAAAAACCACGGTCTATCCATCGACCTCGAGATCGAGGAGGATGTGGACGTCTGTCTGAAGCGCCTCGTCTCGGGCGATGCCGATATCGTCTGGGCGAGCGCGGACACCTTCGCCCGCGCCTATCCACGCGTACGGTCGGTCCATCCGGTCGCCTTTCTTCTCTGCGGCTATTCGCGCGGCGACGACCTGATCGTTGCCCGCAAGGCGTTCGCCTCGTCCGGCGGCTATCGGGGCGCGACCATAGCCTGCGCGGCCGACACCCCCTCGCACTTCATGGCGCTGTATTTGCTGTCGCTTGCTGGTGTACGCCCCTCGGAGGTCGGCTGGTCGCTCACGCGAACGCCGTCCGACGCGGTGCGGCTCTTCGCGCGGGAACGGGCCGACATCTGCGCCGCCCCCCGTTATGCTCTCGGGCCGCTTGTCAACGACGAAACGGGAATTACGATCATAACGTCCACGACCGGGGCGGCACGGCTCGTGGCGGGGCTGTTCATCACCCGCGAATCGACGCTCCTCCTCCGGCAGGACCGGCTCGGCGGATTCGTCAGGGGATGGTTCGACGGCCTCGCGGCGCTTTCGCGCGATGCCGGCGCGGCCGCCGCGCTCACGGCCCGCGTGCTCAACACCGACGCGGACCGGGCCGCCGCCGAGATCGGGCGCTACGCCTTCGCCGGTTACGCCGAGAACCGCGCGTTCTTCTCGATCGATGATTCCGAGTGGAACGGCTTTTCGCAACTCTTCGACTCGGCATATACGCTCTACCACGGCGACGCTGCGCCTATCCCGGTGGTCTCCGGCATGGCGCGCAACACCGAGCTTCTCATCGCGCTCGAAGGCGTGCTTAAAAACACTCCGGCACTCGGACCCAATCGGTACGTTGCGCCGGTTCCCGGCGGAACACCGATAGAGGGAAGGCATTCGTTTTACTTTGAGGTAAACCGCTCCGTTCCGGATTTCAGCTCGAGGGGGGCCCTGGCCCGATTCGCCCGTGACGCTCATGTTTTTTCCGGCTGCGCAATTGCGCTCTATGGCGGCGAAGACGCCGGAGAGGAGCGATGGCGAAACCTTCCCGGTCTGCGCGCGAGGGAGGTGGCGCGTCTTCTCGTTTCCGAACACCGCATACCCGCCTCACAGATCGTGATTCCGGGCGACCGCGGCATCGGCGCGGGCGGGAAAGGTGAGACCGCGCGAAGGGTCGACGCCTTTCTGGTGTCCCCCCAGCGGGAACGGTAAACGGTGCCCGCCGCTGTGCCCTGGCTGTTCTGGTCCGCGGCGGCGCTTCTGGGCGCCGTATGGGGAAGCTTCTCGTACACGCTTGCGCTTCGCATTGCCGGCGGCGATTTCGCTGAAAGTCCACTTGGCGCGCTCATATCCCGCTCGCGCTGTCCCTCGTGCGCCGGCACCATCCCGCCGCTCGCGCTCGTTCCGCTCTCCGGATACGCGCTCGCACGCGGCAGATGCGTACACTGCGGCGCTCGCATATCCCCGCTCTATCCGATTTCGGAGCTCTTCCACGCGGCGCTCCTTGTCCTCATCATACGTCATTTCGCCGTCGGCGTGTATCCGGTAATCGTATTCCTCGCCCTTTCCATAAGCGCGGCGATCGCGATGGTCGATGTCAAAACGCTCACGATACCCTGGGCGCTGGTCGCGGCGGTCGCCCTGCTAGCCCTCTATCCCGCGCTCGTATTTGGTCCTATCACGAATCACCTCATCGGCGCGGCGGGGATGTTCGGCTTCTTCGCGGTCATTCTGCTCGTGTTTCCAGGAGGTTTCGGCGGCGGGGATCTCAAGTTCGCCGCGGCCATCGGGCTCTTCTGCGGATGGGAGCTCTCGATCGTGGCGGTCGAGGCGGCGCTCATAAGCGGCGCCCTCGCGGGTGCAGCTTATGCCCTTATTACGCGAAAGGGCCTCAGGATACGCTTCCCCTTCGCGCCGTTTCTCGCACTGGGCTTCGGCACGGCCGTATTGTACGGCAGGGAGATCATAATGATTTATAAAAGCGTGGCGTGGTGAAAGACCTGGGTGTAAGGTGATATCATCGTAAGCATTTAGCCAGCCCGACGGGGTGTTTGATTACTGCGTTGATAGTAAGCTCACCCTGTGGTAATTGATGTGACATAAAAATCGATCCTGATTAATAATTCAACACAAGAGAAGAAAGCTGCTTCTCTTTCACTTCACACGAGAGCACTTTCGAGGTTTCTCTCTTTATATGAAACCCTTTATTATTCTTCTCGCAGAACTCCAATACCGTATCTGTCATCTCGCTGAAAAATTTTTTATAGTCACGATATTCCCGAACCTTCGGATTATAATTAAGCTTACCGAAAATCAGAGTGTCGACAAAGGAGACCCTTTCGAGGATTTCCGCAATGCTCTGTCCGACGATGTTGGGTGTAGGATAGGGCTCTATGCTTACCCAGGTTTTAAACCCTTTTTTATGAAGATGGTACAACGACTTAATGCGCTCTCCGTATGGAGCGGAGCCCGGCTCATAGCAGGTTCTGAATTTTTCGTTCAGTGAAACCAGGGTGATTCCATATTCATTGTTGTTGCTTAAACCGGCCAAATCGTACGGCAGAACTCCTTTTGTCAGAGAAGTACAGGAGATGTCGTGTTCGTTCAATATTTTCATAAGTCCGATGGTCGCATCGGATATCTCGGAATACCCGTACATAAAAGGGTCGGTAGTAAAACAGAAATGCACCTTATTGATTGAGGCGCCGTACTTCTTCAATTCCCTGGTCAATAATTCAGCCGCATTGCCAACGAGCTTTGGCTGTGTCCATTCCTCGTAGGTTTTAACCTTCCCAAACCGCTTCGCCATCATCATGGCATAACAGGGATAACGACAGCCATGGGAACAGCCTTCGACATGATTGACGGTATAATCACCATATTCGACACCAGTGCGGTAAAGTAGTGATTTCCGTTGTATAAAGCATTGGACTTTTTTCATGGTAGCTATAGCTCTATTTTATTAGTATCCCAATCCATCGATGCTGATTTCCTGCCCGTTGGAGTAAGTGCCGGAAAACGAGTTATTACTAAAAATGGAGTGACCCCCTAAAACTGTAAAGTCAATTCACACTTTTGTGATCAGTTTTTTGAGCCATTCTGAACTCAACGGGCGTCATTCCGCCATTAGACGAATGAGGCCGATATGAATTATACAGACCAATAAATCTAAAAATAGATTCTGCCGA
>JADFDB010000192.1 GCA_018263175.1 Spirochaetota bacterium | reverse complement strand
GGTGGAGGTCTTCCGCCGTCTCGGAACACGGGTTGCGATTGTGGCATATAACTACCGCAACTTCGCTGCCGATGGCTGCGTCGAGGACCCTGACGGGGGGCTCAGCCGCGATGGTCGCAAGCTCATCGAAAGCATGAACCGCGCGGGCATCGTAATAGACTGTTCACACACGGGTATCCGCTCGAGCCTGGAGGCAATAGATCTGAGCAATAAACCATGCATCTTTTCCCATTCCAACCCAAAGGCCATGAGCAACCAGAAGCGAAACATCACCGACGAACAGATAAAAGCCGTCGCCGCACGTGGAGGCGTTATCGGCCTGACTCCGTATCCTCCCATGAATTGGAACGGCGAGAAGGTGATTCCTTCGGTGGACAATTTTCTGAATGCTGTGGACTACGTAGTGAATATGGTGGGTATCGACCATGTCGGCCTCGGCACCGACAAGGAGGCTACCCCTGGTGCGTATCCCCGGGAGCTCATCATGCGAGAGCTCGAGACACTGCCATACTCCGTGGGAGATTATTACGGCACTTTTTCGGGAAACTTTGATGCGATTAACCTCGCCGGCTTCCCCTCGGTCGCCTTTCTGGTGCGCTTCACCCAGGGCCTAATGGACCGCGGCTACCGGGAAGAGGGCATCCACAAGTTCTTGGGCCTCAACTTTCTAAGGGTATTCGACGAGGTATGGCTGAAACCGTAACTGCCGGCGATAGAAACGATGCTACCATGCCCGTTACGCGCACGGCGTGCCATTGCGACACATATGGAGGATGCGGTATATGATTCAGATTCCAGCTGTTATTTTTTACATCGTCTTCCCGGCGCTGGTTCTATATCTCTGCCACAGGTTTCCGGCACTCGACAGGCTCGGGGCCGCCCTCATCTGCTTCGTCACGGGGATGATCCTGGCGAACATCGGTGCGGTGCCGGGCGGACTCGGGACCGTTCAGAAGATCATCATGTCGGTATCGGTGCCCATCGCCATCCCGCTTATGATTTTCCCCACCGACATCCGGAAATGGGCCAGCATGGCAGGGAAAAGTCTGCTGTCCTTTTTTATCTTCGCCCTAGCAATCTTCGCGGTGGCGGCAGCGGGATACATCATATATGGGGGATCCATCAACGAGGCCCACAAGATCGCCGGCATGTATGTCGCGGGCTTCACCGGCGCGACGGTGAACTTCATGGGGGTAGCGCTCGCGCTTAAAGCCAGACCTGAAACGATCATGTTGGCAACGGCCGCATCGTGGTTTATGGAAATTTTCTGGCTCATCTTCATGATGTTCCTGGGACAGCGGGTGATTGGCTTGGTGCTGAAGCCCTTCGATTCGCACATGCGAGAGGATTCAAAGATCTCCGACGAGGCCGCCGCAGCCTGCGCGAACGAGAGCGCCGGCTTTGCCGGCTATGCGGGATTTTTCAGCAGGGAGAAATTCATCCCGATGCTCGCGGCCCTCGGTATCTCATTAGCGATCTTCCTCGCCGGCGCCGGGCTGTATTACATCTCGCCCGCGGACTACAACATGACGGTGCTCATGCTCACCGTGAGCACCATGGGGATTTGCTTCTCGTTCTTACCCCGGGTGCGAAATATAGAGATGTCGTACCCGCTGGGCCAGTACATCATCCTGATCTTCTGCATCACCATTGCCACAACCGTCGATTTCGCGGAGCTGTTGAAGGCTTCTACGGACATCCTCGCCTACACCTTCCTTGTTATTTTCGGTGGCACACTGCTGCATGTATTCGCGTGCAAACCGTTCGGTATCGACAGAGACACGCAGATCATCACATCGGCGGCCGGGATTTTTTCCCCGGTATTCGTGCCCGTGGTGGCGAGTGCGTTGAAAAACAGGGAGGTAATCGTGGGCGGCCTGGCGGCCGGCATAATCGGCTACGCAATCGGCAACTATCTGGGCATCACCACGGCGTACCTGCTCGGCTCCTGGCAGTGACCGACAGCCCGCCCGTAGGGGCGCCCAACGGCCTTGACATTTGTATTACAACACAATAACCTGTGGTCGTGGCAGATCCCGAAACAAACGGCATCACCCGGCCGTAAGCCGGGTGCTTCGGGCAGGCGGCAGCGCGGGTACCGCGGTCATCATATAATCTAATCGGAGGTTCCCAATGGCGGGCAGATACGAACACCTCGTAGTGCGCAAACCGGTAAACGTGAACGAGCTCCCGGACCACGACTTCAGCCACGTGATACCCTATCCGGTCCTCATGGGCAAAGATCTGGTAAAGGACGCCAACGCGTGGGCGCTGTACCTCTTCATCAAGAACATCACGCGCGAGATGATCGACCTTGCGGTGTCGATGGACCGGGCGACCCCGCACAAGCACGACTTCGACGAGATGTACCTCATGATCGGCGACGAAAACGCCATCACCTTCGAGGTGATGCTGGCCGACGAGACCTACCGCGTCGCGACGCCGGGCGCGGTCTACATACCGAAGGGAGTGCCCCACGCCATACGTCCCGTCGACGGCACGCCTGGCCTTGCCGGCGGGCTCATTCCGGTATGCCTGAACGGGGAATACATAACGCTGCCGGCGTAGATGATCGCGCGGGTTTAAACTCACCCCCGTCCCCCTCTCTTTGAACGAAAGAGAGGGGGGATCGCGCGATGAAACATGCTGTCAAGAGAAACCGATTGCATAATAAGGGCGCAGGCGATGATTCGAATCATCGCCTGCGCCCATTAACGGGAATCACCGACTTCATCACCGCCGCGCGAACGTCTCCTTCGCCGGATTATAATACCCGATCCTGATAGCGGGAAATTCCGCACGCAGGCGCCCGATCATGGCGCGCACCCCGATCGGCTCCGACTCGCGGAAGCCGATGCGGTCCAGGTAGAGGTCCGGGTCCATGTTGAGGTTCCGCGCCTGGATCATGTTGACCGGAAACTCGCGGAGAAAGCCGCAGAGCGACTCCCACTCGCTCTCCATGTCGGTGAAGCCGGGAAGGAAGAACAGGTTTATGGAGACGAAGATCTTCGCCTCGAGCGCAATGGCGATTGAGCGCTTGACGTCGGCGAAGCCGTAGTTCCGCGGCCGATAGTAGCGCAGATAGTACTCCTCCGTGGGCGAGTTGAGGCTTATGCGTATGGAGTCGAGCCCCGCATCGACGAGGGCCCTGACGCCCTCCGGCACGGAGCCGTTGGTGTTCATCGTGATGGTGCCGCGGCCGGTCTGCGCGCGCACGATGCGCACCGCGCGCGCAAGGTCCGCGGCGCGCAGAAGCGGCTCGCCCTCGCAGCCCTGGCCGAAGCTCGCGACCGATGCGTTCACGCGCTCCACGTGGTGGAGGATGATCTGGGCGATCTCCTCCGGCGTTGGCGCGAAGTCGAGGCGCTCCTGCGACTGGCAGAAGCCCGATTCGCCCGCGTCCTGGTACGAGAGACAGCCCAGACAGCGCGCGTTGCAGGCCGGCGACGTCGGGAGCGGCGCCTCATAGCGGCCCAGGAAAAAGTTCCGCGCGCAGAGGCAGCGGTAGCCGGTGGCGCAGCGCTCGAGCTGACGCACGAGGCGGTTGTCCGGATACTGCTTCTTCACAAGCGAGGTGTGCGCCTCGAGCGCCGCG
>JADFDB010000191.1 GCA_018263175.1 Spirochaetota bacterium | reverse complement strand
TTATAGTGCACAATAGCCAGTCTGGTATGACCAGATTGACAATCTGTATGGAACACTTATGATAATTTGTCAAGTGAATCGCGGTATGCTCATATCAGGGGCACTGAAATAGCCTATATCGCTTGACAACGGCTCTCTTTAAGATAGTGCTGGTAGTACCACTTTTTATCGTTGGAGATTTCTCTATTGAGTGATAAAAGAAGTCCCGACCATATTTTCAATGTTTTACAGAAAAAAACCGTCGACGGGACATTCGTACCCGGCACGAAACTCCCTTCCGAAAGAAGGCTGTCCGAGGAGTACAACGTCAGCAGAACAACGGTCCGCGAGGCCATAAACCGCCTCGAACAGCTTGGCCTTGTAACCAGCGTTCCTAAAAGCGGCACCTATGCAAATGACTTTAAGACGGACGCGTCGCTCGATCTTCTTATCTATATCATGAGATCGGGCGAGCCGGTAAGCTCGGAAACACTCGTTTCCCTTGTCGAGTTCAGACGGCTGGCCGAACTGTATGCGGTCCGAAAAGCGATGAACTGCATTTCGCGGGAGGATATAGTCCTCATCCGCGGCTTCGTCGGCGCCATGAAGGAGAACGCCGGTTCCCCTGAGGTCCTGTCCGAGATGGATTTCCGGATCCACTTTTCTTTTGCCGCAATCGCGAAGAACCTCGTGATACAATTGATGTTCAATTCCTTTAAGCCGGTATACCGCTACTACACCGATTATTTTTACACCCTCGACGGGGCCTCGGCGGCGGCCATCCGGCTGCACGAGCGCCTCCTCGACGCACTGACGAGCGAGGACGCGGAATATGCGGTATATGCCATGGAGCGGGTTCTTGTTTACGGTGAAAACCGGCTGAAAGAGGCCCTCGGGATTTCAGAAAAAACAACCATGGTGGCTATTCCGGATAACGGAAAATGACGCGGGCCGTGGTATCGGCGGATGGATGCCGGTTTGCGGCACAGAACGAATAGTGCTTGCCCTGCCGGTCCGGCGGTGTAGATTGTGCGATCATCGCCTGGTCGGAGGAACCCATCCATGAGAAAAATCGGCCCCGCGGGCATGCGCTGGCTAAAAACCATACACCTCTTCTTCGTGAGCATGTGGGTCGGTGGGGGGATCAGCATCGTGCTCATCTATTTCCTCTCCTCACCCTCGGGCGGCGACGAGCTCTACGCGTCGTGGGCGTCTATGAAGATCGTCGACGACTTCGTCATAATCCCCGGCGCCATGGGAAATTTATTGATTGGCCTGTTATACGGCATCTTCACGAACTGGGGCTTTTTCAAGCACCGCTGGCTCGTGGTGAAGTGGGTCCTCACCGTGGCGCAGATACTCTTCGGGACCTTCTGCCTGGGGCCCTGGCTCAACGGCAACGCGGCCATCGCCTTCGCCGAGCGTGCGGCCGCGGCGGAGAGCCCGCTCTTTCTCCACAACCAGTCCATGGTTGCCTTCTGGGGCGTGGTGCAGGTCAGCTTCCTCGTGCTGATGGTCTGGGTCTCCGTTTTCAGGCCCTGGAGGCGGCGCAAAGCACCCTGAGCGCAGCTTTCCGTTCCGGCGGTCACGGCACGCGCCGCGCATCATCGGTCCCATGCCCGGGGCCGTACGGCCGGGACGTATTTTTGTGTACACGCTCCAAAAAATGATTGAGTTCTGAGCCTGCTTGTAGTATAACAAATTCATTGAAGTCTCTGGTTATAATGGAATAGGTTTATTGCAGTTACCCGGGATACCGGTGTTATTTTCGGGTTATACTGCTACGTCAAAATTTAAGGATGGAGGGCTCATGGGTTTCCAAAAATCTCGTTTACTATTATGCGTGGCCGTTATCGCGGGGCTGTTTTTTGTTCCGGCAATGGCGCAGGAAAAAACGGAGGGTGCCGCCGATACGACCTTTCAGGCCCCGCCGCAGAACAGGCTCTATCTGGCCTCGCTTACCATCATGCGCTACAATCCGCTCGGCCTCGAAACGCAGAACCGTCTTATGTACGCCCGCAGGCTGGCCGAAAGTACGTCGCCGCTCTTCCGCGACACTTTTTTCGCCATGGGCCTCTCGACCAAGCTCAACCCGGCGTACGTCAAGGTCGGGCCGCTCATCGATTTCCAGCCCATAGCCGTGTTCAACCTGCGGCTCGGGTACGAGTACCTGGAATACTTCGGTACGATGGGATATCTGCAGTCCTATCCGGACTCAGACGCCAACTTCTCCGACGACGCGCGGGATGACGCCGAGGACGACGCCTACTCCACGGGCGGTCACCACTTCTTCGCCGAGCCGACGATCCAGATGAAGGTCGGCAAGATAGCCGCGCGGTCGAAATTCGCGATCGAGTACTGGAAGCTCGACCTGGAGGAAGACGACGATTATTTCTACGATGCCACGCTCGATACGCTGGTGCCGAACGAGAAGCTGCTGTGGTCGAACGATTCCGACCTCCTTTACATGAGCGGACAGCTTACGCTCGGCGTGCGGTATTCCGCGGTATTCCCAGGAAACGATCTCGAGCACATGCGCGTGGGTCCGCTCTTCGCGTGGTCCTTTCACACAAGGGATTACAGCAGCTTCAACAAGCCGACGCTCCTCATGATCCTCGGCTGGTATTTCAAGCATCCCGACAGGGTGGGGGCGGTCCCCTATGTGCTCGTGGGCTTCTCGTTTTCGAGCGACCTGATGGGTTCGCAGGCGAACTGACGCAAAGACAAACCGCACAGCGGTATCGGGTCCGGGGATCGAGTGTTCCCGGGCCCGCGCTTTTTTTAAGGGGGCCCCGTCGGCCTCGTTTTCCGTATCTGCCGTTTCTCGCGCGGCGACAGCTGTTTCCATTCGGGCGGGCCCGCGGAGGACCATATCTGATTTCCATGTTTTTTATGACGTTATGCGCATTGCAGGGGGTGCGGTGCGGTGATGGGCAGGCGATACAATTCACCCTCATCGGTCTTTTACGGGTTCATCATTAAAAAACCTGGCCGAGGGCGGAGCATGGCCCTCTAAGGCGTCGGGCGGATGGTCAGCACCCGCGAGTACTGGCGCTCCACGTTCTCCTTTTTAAAGGGCAGGGGCTGATTCCGCCCAGATAAAAAATAATCGATCATATCGTCGTAGTGGGGGCTTGACGGGTCTCCGGACTGGCCCGGCGCCATCGCGAGAACGGCGGGCTCGTCGAGGCCGAAATCGACGACCATGCGCATGGCCGGTATCCAGAGCACGTCGAAGTCCCTCCCGTAGGCATGGCCGGTGACGTTCATGGTCGAGGCGTCGCCCGGCGCCGGGAAGGGCCCGCGGTCGAGGAGAGACCGGAGGAAGCGCGCCTTCCGGGCGACATCGTGGCGCCACGAGTAGGTATGGAGCCGGCCCCACTGCCAGCCGGAGCGGTTTTTCCCCAGGCGCTCCTCGCAGAGCGCTATTGCGTCGGCGAGCGATTTCGCGACGATGTCGGCCTTACTCTCTTTTTCCGGCGTGGAGATATCGTCGAAGAAGGGTGAGTCGGCGCGGTGGAGGAGGTGGTCTTCCATCGCGGAATAGGAGCTTATGCCGGCGTCGAGAAGGGCCTCCCATACGGCGCCGTCGCCGGGCCCCAGCTCGTCGAGGAAGG
>JADFDB010000190.1 GCA_018263175.1 Spirochaetota bacterium | reverse complement strand
CTGCAGAAGTATCTCTTTGAGGGCGCAAGCCCCCGTTTTGAACAGTTCCTCAAGCTTGGCGTCGGCAAAGTCCTCAAGCTTTTCTAACGGTACGATGACCAAAAAGAAAGAACCGGAAAAGGATTAAAAAAGGGAGAAGCAAACAATGGAAAACATAGTTTATTTCAGCAAGGATCTCAAAGAGCTTGACGAGAAAGTCAAGAAAAGACTCGGCATTCGCGGGCGGCGCGCGGTTGAGCTCGCAATGATGGGGCTTCCCATCGCTCCCGGCTTTATTATAGATTCAGAGCTCACCCGGAAACTGCCCCAGGTCAATTTGAAGGAGTTTCTGAAGACTCATATCGATCACCTCGAAAAAGAGACCAAAAAGGGATTTGGCGACACCAAAAAGCCGCTGCTCTTAAAAGTTGTTTTAAGCTCGGATTTCAATGTGCCCTACTTCCCCTCCATCCACAATGTCGGGCTTAACGACAAGACGGTAACCGGCTTCGGTCAGTTCACCGGACTGGATTTCGCCTACGGCGAATACAGGTTTTTACTGAGGAGCCTGGGGACCAAAATATACAGCCTGGAGGCCGCGGACTTCGACAAGATGGACGTGAAGGGCGCGAAGCAGAAGGCCGAAGACATAAAAAAGGCGGTGGATAGTTTTAAAAAGTACCTCGGCGACAAGTTCAGCGAAGACGTGTATGACCAGCTCGGGCTCTTGTTGAAAGGCGCGGCGTCCAGGTACTGTGACTCCGAGATCGATGTGGATAATTCCCTTTCCATCATGGTCCAGGCGATGGTGTATGGTAATTTCGGAAATAACTCCTACTCGGGCAACTATTATACACGCAACATCATTAACGGCGATCCGCTGATACAGGGCAGCTTTCTGCAGAACGCCTTCGACATCGACAAGAGCAAGCCGAGGGACATAACCAAGATCGATAAAAAATACTTCGACAAATTCGCCGACATCGCGAAGAAGGTCGAGGAAAAATTCAAGGAGATACGGGAGATCAAGTTCACCATCGAGGAGGGCGATTTCTGGCTTGTCGAGCAGAGGGACGTGGATGAAAAATCGACGCAGGCGCACATCAAGACCCTCCTCGATCTCTGCAAGCGAAAGAGCGTGGCCGAGGAGTACGTGGTCGGCAATATCAAACCGGCACAGCTTAACGAGCTTCTGCATCCGGTAATCGACCCGAGGACCATCGGCGGCGTCAAGACCATCAAGGGCGGCATCTCCGGCTCCACCGGCGCGGCGATCGGCCGTGTTTTCTTCTCGACGCCGAAGCTGCTCGAGGAGTACAAAAAGGCGATCATGCACGGCGGCGATACCAACCTGATCCTGGTCATGCCCGCAAGCTACGCCGAGGATGTAAAGGCGATCGAGGTTGCGAAGGGCGTTATTACCTCGGAAGGAGGGTTCTCATCGCACGCTCCGGTGGTCGCCCGCAGCCTCGGCAAGGTTGCGATGGTCCAGCCGGAGATGAAGATTCGTGGAACCACCTTCATTCTTGCCGGCAAGACGGTAAAGGAAGGGGATTATGTTTCGATCAATGTTCCCTATTACGAGCCGCCGACGATATACCTGGGCAAGGTCGGGCTCATCGAGCCGAACGTCAAGGAAAACGGGCTCCTGGATTTCCTTAAAATCGTGGAAAATTATATCGATGATTTCAATGTTCGGGCAAACGCCGACCAGGGACGCGACGCCAAGCTCGCCCGCGAGTTCAACGCCGCGGGAATCGGCCTGTGCCGGACCGAGCACATGTTCTTCAACGAAAAGCGCATTATGAAGTTCCGCGAGATGATCCTCGCCGACTCGGAAGCGGAGCGCAGAAAAACCCTGGATGCCCTGAGACCCATGCAGCGCTCGGACTTCTATGATCTCTTCAAAACGATGGTCGGCTATCCCGTGACCATCCGCCTGCTCGACGCACCGCTGCATGAGTTCCTGCCGCGTACGGACGCGAGCATGAAGGAGTTCGTACGCCACATGCAGGGCAGGAAGAAAGGCATGAAGCCCGCGGAAATAATGGCGCGTTGCGAGGAGCTTTCCGAGATGAATCCGATGCTCGGACACCGCGGATGCCGGGTCGCGATCACCTTTCCGGAGATCTATGAAATGCAGTGCCGCGCAATATTCGAAGCCGCCTGCATGCTGAGGAAAGAAGGAATTAAAATCGAGCCCGAGATCATGATTCCGATCGTAATGACCGAGCATGAGCTGAAGTTCATCAAAAACGGCAAAAAGATCGAAGGCAAGGTCGTCAAGGGAATCCGCGACATCAAGGACGAGGTGGTCATGGAGTATGGCATCGAGGACCTCGAGTACAGCGTCGGGACCATGATCGAGCTTCCCGCCGCCGCCCTGGGTGCGGGCGCCATTGCGCAGTACGCGGAGTTCTTCAGCTTCGGCACGAACGACCTCACCCAGACCACCTATGGCCTCTCGCGCGACGACATCAACTCCTTCTTCCCGAGCTATTCGCTCTACGACCTCATCCGCAACAATCCGTTCCAGGTGCTCGGCGAGCAGGTGAAGGAGCTCATCGAGGTTGCGGCGCTACGTGGAAAGCTGACCCGCCCCGACATCAAGATGGGGCTGTGCGGTGAGCATGGGGCGGACCCGGAGAATATCGAGTTCTGCATCAACGTGGGACTCAACTACGTCTCCTGCAATCCGTATTCCATACCGCTGGCGAAACTCGCGGTGGCGCAGCACAACCTGCGGGAAGAAGAATAACCTGAACGGTTTAGTTTCAGCATACGGAAGGGAGGGGCGAAAGCCCCTCCCTTTTCAATTCGAGGAACGCCTATTTGCTCAGAGGTACGCCACCGAGGCGAATGAGCGGCGTATGCCCCTCGAGTACCGGAAGGCGGGATATCCGAGGATCATCGCCAGCGAGACGCTGTTTTCTTCGGGTATCCCCCATTTCCGCTTGAGCCGTTTTTCACGGTTGATCGCAAACGACACCGTTCCGATCATGCAGCTTCCGAGACCCGTCGCCTCCGCGGCGATCATCGCATAGGTACAGGCGATGCTTCCGTCCACGGGGTCGGCATAGGGCGACTGGTGGAAAAGCAGGACGCATGGGGCATGATAAAAGAGGTAGTCCGAATTCCGCGACCGAGCCTCCACAATGATTCGGACGGCGGGGATGATGAATCCGTCCATCATTTCGGCGTCGGTCTTTTTCATGAAAAGGGCCGAGAGGGTTTTTATCAGCGGACGGTCGAATATGAGCCACTTTTTGAAGACTCCGCACACGTCTCCCGCGAGTTCCCAAACACGTTCCGCCGACATCACCGCGACGACCCCCACATCCGACGGGGGCAGACCCATCGGCGCGGTCGAAGCCATCGAAAGGATTTTGTCTACTGACGCTTCCCTCACGGGGCGATCGCTGAACTCGCGCACGCTTCTGCGCGACGCTAACAGCTTGTATAGTGCCTCCGGGGAGGCGCGCTCATGCCGCCGCGGGAGCGGAAATGTATCCCCGGGGCCGATGCCGCGCCCCGTGACCGTAATGGCGTTGCGTGGGCAGACGAGCATGCACTGGCCGCAGCCTATGCAGCCGAGTCCGTTGTCGGGGAAAATCCGGGGG
>JADFDB010000018.1 GCA_018263175.1 Spirochaetota bacterium | reverse complement strand
GGGAAGCGTTTATGAAGGCCAAACCTACCGGAAGGGAGCGCTATGACGAGCTTATCGCGCTCATCGAAAAATATAATTACCACTACTATACAATGGACAAGCCGCTCGTCGACGACGCCCGGTACGATGAGCTTATGCGCGAGCTCGCGTCCATTGAGGAGGCACACCCGGAGCTCAGGCGCCTCGACTCACCAAGCTCGAGGGTCGGCGACGCCGTTTCGAGCAGTTTTGAGGAAGTGCGTCACGATCCACCGATGCAGAGCCTCGGGAATGTTTTTTCGTTTGAAGAGCTTGCTGAATTCGACGCGAGGATCAGGAAAAATATCGGCGCTGAGGATGAGATCGTGTATTCGGTCGAGCTGAAATTCGACGGGCTCGCGGTGGAGCTCCTGTACGAGGAGGGCCGTTTCGTACGGGGCTCAACGCGCGGAAACGGGGAAATCGGGGAAGACGTGACGGCGAACCTTTCCACCGTTCGGGCGATTCCCGAGAGGCTTGCCGCGGACGATGTACCGGCATATCTCACGGCGCGCGGTGAAGTCTACATGCGCCATGATGAGTTCGAGCGTATAAACCGACTGCGTGGGGAGCGCGGCGAGCAGCAGTTCGCCAATCCCCGCAACGCCGCCGCGGGCTCGCTTCGCCAGCTTAATCCACGCGTAACCGCTGAACGGGACCTCAGTATTGCACTCTACGGTATCGGGAAAATTTTGGGCGGGCCGGAAATACCCAATCAGCGAACGATGTTCGACTTCTTTACAAAAGCGGGACTGCCGTGTCCGGAGAAAATGGAATTCGGCAGGCTCGCGAAGGTGCGGGAGTTCTACGAGTACTGGGTGCAGAACAGGCACTCCCTCGGATACGACATAGACGGCGTCGTGGTGAAGGTGAACGATTTCGCCCTGCGCGGCAGGGCCGGCTCCACGAGCAAGGCGCCGCGCTGGGCGACAGCCTGGAAGTTCCCGGCCCGTGAAGCGATCACCGTACTCAACTCGGTGGATTTCCAGGTGGGGCGCACGGGCGTCATCACGCCGGTCGGGAATCTCGACCCGATCAACATCGGCGGTGTCCTCGTGAAACGCGCGACACTCCACAATTTCGACGAGGTCGGAAGGCTCGATCTGAAAATTGGCGATACCATTAAGGTGATACGCGCCGGCGACGTGATTCCCAAGGTGCTGGCGGCGCTGGTAGAGAAACGGACGGGCTCGGAACTCCCAATCGAGGCGCCGGAAAAATGCCCCTCGTGCGGCTCGGCGCTCTGCCGGGAGGAAATCTATATCCGCTGCGTCAACGACGACTGCGAGGCCAAACGGCAGGAACGCCTGCGCTATTTCGTTTCAAAAGACGGCCTCGACATCGAGTTTTTCGGGCCGGAGCTCGTTCAGCGGCTTTACAATGCGGGCAGAGTTCGGACCATCGCCGATATCATGAACCTCAGGGCGGAGGACCTTCTCGCGGTCGAACGCATGGGGGACAAGCTCGCGGAGAAGATCATCGCGTCGATTGCGAAACGCAAAAGCGTGCCGCTGTCGTTTTTCCTGCGCGCGCTCGGAATACGGAACGTCGGCGAGCACGTCGCTAAGGTGATCGCGCGGGGTGTCGGCTCGCTTGAGAAGCTCTACGATATTACGGTCGATGAGCTCATTGCAATCAACGAGGTGGGGCCGGGCGTTGCGGAGTCGGTTCTGGAATATTTCAGTTCCCCGGAGAACAGGAAACTCATCGATGAGATGCTCCAGGCCGGTCTTATGGTGACCGACGAGGTCGTTGAAACGCAGCAGCTCGAGGGCGTGGCCGGGAGGAGCTTCGTCTTTACGGGAACGCTCGAGCGCATGACCCGTCCGGAGGCGGAGGCGCTCGTGGAGAAGTTAGGCGGCCGCGCGGCCGGCTCGGTGAGTAAAAAGACCGATTACGTGGTGGCCGGTGAAGAGGCCGGGTCGAAACTCGCAAAAGCGCGGGCGCTCGGGCTAAGGGTGCTTACCGAAGATGAATTCCTGAAAATGGTCGGCGGTGAATGATGATACGAAAAATGGCGGAATGGTGCAGAATACATTACTATCTATCAACCGGTATTTTAATGTTCTTCTCGTTCCCCTCGTACGATGTATGGTTTCTGAAGGGCTTCCCTCTGTTCGCGTGGTTCTCACTTGTCCCGCTTCTGATATATGTGAGAAATGGGAATTTCCGCCGGGTGTATGCAGTTTCATTCCTTACGGGGGCGCTCGGAATATTTCTTGCCTATCACTGGATAGGCGATTTCGGCAGCAAGATCCCCGGCGGCGACGTCATCATACTTTCCTTCGTAATTCCGGTGCTTGCGGTCGTTTTTGCTACGAAGATACTCGCGGCTGAATATCTCTCGCGTCGTTTCGAGCGCCTTCGCCCGCTCATCTATCCGAGCGTCTGGATAGCGGTCGACGGCATTCAGTCCGTGGGATTTCTCGCCTTTCCGTGGACCTACTGGGGATATTCCCAATATCCCCTCACCGCGATTGTGCAGCTATCATCGCTCGCGGGCATCTTCGGCGTGACCTTCATCATGATTCTTGCCTCCACGGTCATGGCCGACTTCGCCCGCTCGGCATTCGGACGCCCGGTCTCTCTCCGCTGGATGGTCTCGATTCCCGCGTTCAGGCGCCTTGTAATGGTAGCACTGCTCGTGCTTGCTTCCGTGGTTTACGGCGTCATCCGGATTGCGTCGGCTCCGGAAGGGAGCGGCAGCGAAAAACTCAGGCTCGCCATGGTGCAGTCGTGCATCGATCCGTGGGAGGCCTGGGGCAGCAACAAGTTCATGTATCTCGGTGAACTGAGCAGGCTGACCGACGCCGCGATGAAGCAAAAGCCCGATTTCATCATCTGGTCCGAGTCGGCGACGCTCGAGTTCATATCGTACAACTTCCGCACGGGGAGCATGAACCCGTTCACGGGCGAAGTGCTCAACATCGCCCGCACGTATGAAACGCCGCTTTTAACCGGTGAAATCGGGCTACTCGAAGATCGGTACGGCCGGAGGATATATCCTCAGAACAACGCGGTGCTGATAAACGCTGAGGGCGAACCGGTGCAGACCTATCCCAAGATCAACCTCGTTCCCTTCGGCGAGTGGTTCCCGTACGAGAAATGGTTTCCGTTCATAAAGCGCATAACCGAGAGCTTCGGGGCTTCGAGCTTCGTTCCCGGATCGGCACCGAGCCTGTTCGAGCTCAAGGGACGGCACTTCGGCGCCCTGATCTGTTATGAGGGCATATTCCACAGGCTCTGCCGCCGCTATCGGGCAATGGGGGCCGATTTCTTCATCAACATCACCAATCTCGGCTGGACGCGGACCTACAAGGGGCACATGCAGGGCTTTGCGAACGCCGCCTTCAGGGCGGCCGAGAACGGCATCTGGTTCGTCAGCGCGGGGAACACCGGCTACACGGCGCTCGTCGACCCGCTGGGGAGGGTCCGGTGTTCAATCCCCATTTTGGAGAAGGGATTTCTGGCGGGAGATGTTGACTTTTCCATGAATCGCCGTACCTTTTACTCGGCGGCGGGAGACCTGGTGCTCTACGCCGCCATCATCCTGCTTGCCGCGCTCGGTACGGTCATGATGATACAAAGGCGACGCGGACACTGAGGGAAGCGGCGCAATGAAGATAATTTACCTCACCGACATTCACGGCGCTTTCGAGCAGCTCAAGGACCTCCTCTTCGAGACCGTCGCGGACGTGTATATCGTTTCCGGTGACCTCATCGACATCCCATTTTACAGCATGGACACCGCCATACGCTACCACGACATTCAGTCGTACTTTCATGCCCTCCGCAGGCGGATGGAGCACGACGAGGTGATCATCGAGGACTTCGTGGACCAGCTCCTCGAGATGCCCGACGTTCCCGACGAGATTCAGAAAAAGGGGACCAAGTACCAGCAGTACACCATCCGCGCGCGCCGCGTTATGCAGCAGAAATACAAGGTGCTCGAGAACATCGTTTCGCTCAAGCAGAGCTCCGAGGTGCTGTGCCTGCCGGGAAATTACGACATGGACCTCAAGTACACCTCGCTGCACGAGCGCGATCTTCACCTGCACCATTACTCGCCCGGCGGCATCACCATCGTCGGCTACGGCGGCGCGGATATATGGACGGCGGGCATCCCGGAGCGGTACATCGTGCGTTATAAAGCCGGGATAGGGACCGATGACGGTGAGAACGAGATGCACCGTTTTTTCAGCGAGGTGCGGCCCGATATCATCGTTACCCACCAGCCGGCCCACGGCATCCACGACCGGATCAGCTTCGTCGGCCCGTCCGGCTCGCCCGCGCTTCGGACCTATTGCGACACCGGGGCGGTGCTCCTCTGCCTGACGGGCCATATCCACAACGACTGGGGCATGGAGATCAGCGAGGGGACCATCCATCTCAATCCATCCCCCTTCGGCGAGGTTACGGGAATCACGGGCGACGTTCTCGAAGGCGGATTTTTCTACCAGATCGAGCTTGAGGGGAAAAAAGTCTCCAGGATCGATTTCAGAAAAATGGCGGATGGGCGGATATACGACATAATGGAGCACACGCCGCACGCCGGCAGATGGCGGGAGAAGGTGATCGACGCCGCGCGGCATGACGCCCTCCTGAAACGCGAGAATTTCGACAGCAAAATACAGAAGTACTCGCACATCCCCGAAATACGCCTCTTCAACGAGATAAAGCAGTTTTTCAGGATGTTCCAGACGCCCGAGACGGACGAGCGCGTCGAACGACTGGAAAATGTGGCGAGGCTCGTCGAAAGCAGGATCAACGAAAATATCGCCATGGACATCGTCGGCTCGGTCAATGTCGGGCTGTCGCAGCCGAGTTCGGACATCGATTTCGTTCTGTACCTCAGGTGCGGCGCCGACTGCGACAGCGATCTGCGCTCGTGCGAGAATTACAAAAGCGCACGCGATCTTCTGAGCGAGGCGCTCGGCGATGCGTACAGTTTCGAGATCGTCGACTGCATCGACCTCAGCGCGGTGGAGCGAAGCATCGTGGAGAGGGACTACGAATGCGAGACGCTTCAGCGCTTCGTGGCCTATCGTTCGATCTGCCGGCCCGTCAATTACCGGGTCATCGCGCCGGTCGAGGACCTGCTCAATCAGGACCTCGAATTCCGCAGTGAGATCGAGGGGAGCATCCGGTCTTATTTCAAGATATTCGTCACCACGTCACAGCACATACGCTCGTTCGACAAATACGAATTACGCCTGCGCCACATCGGCATAAAGATGCCCGAGTACATACGCAGCAAGATCAAACGGTACCTGCAGGGATCCAGGAAAGAAGACCGTTGACGCGCCGGTCGCGGTATGAACAGTACGCATATAAGGAGAATGTAATGACGAATTTCGCCGTCATTTCGAAGCTGCCCTCAAGGGAGATCGCCCCCGGCGTCATCATGCGGTCCGTGCATCTCGAGAAGGCTATGGTTACCTTCGTCGATCTTGAAGAGGGAGCGGTTGTTCCGGAGCACGCTCATCCGCATGAACAGATCACCGTGCTTATTTCAGGAACGCTGCGTTTCAGGCTCGACGATGAGGAGAGGGTGATGGCGCCCGGAGAGGCCGTGACCATACCGTCGGGCACAAAACACGCGGCGGTGGCCGAGGGCGGCCCCTGTGTGGTCTATGACTGCTGGAGCCCGGTCCGAGACGATTACGTGCTCGATTGAGCCGGATGCCGGCTGCGCGATGACCCAGGTAAAAACGAACTGCATGGAGGACGATCATGATGGATGATAAAACAAGATGTGAAATGCCGGACGCCAATCCCCCGGACGCGGAGATACAGGAGATACTGAACGCGATGAAAAACATAGCGATTGTCGGTCTTTCCGATAATCCCGAGCGCGACAGCAATGATGTGGGAGCATACTTAAAGAAGAACGGCTACAGGATCATACCCGTTAACCCCAATCATAAGGAGATACTCGGCGAGAAGTCGCACCCGGACCTCGCGTCGGTCCCGGAAAAAATCGACGTCGTGGACATCTTCCGAACGGTCGACGCGATCCCGAAAATCGTCGACGAGGCCATTGCGGTGGGCGCGGGGACGGTCTGGATGCAACTGGGGCTTGCGCACCACGAGTCCGCCGAGAAGGCGAGGGGCGCCGGCCTGAAGGTCGTGCAGTCGAAATGCGTTAAAATCGAGCATATGCGGATGCAGGGTAAGCATCAATTCAATATAAAGGGTTGATACCGGGCGACGCCCTAATCGGCGGCGGGCAGATACAGCACGGCCGTGGTGCCGGCGTCCACGATCGAATCGATGCTGATATGTCCGTGGTGACGTTTGATGATCGAGTAGGCGAGCGAGAGCCCGAGGCCCATCCCTTTCTCCGTGTACGTGGTCTTGGTGGTGAAGTAGGGATCGAATACGCGCGGAAGATTTTCCGGCGGGATGCCGATGCCCCTGTCGCTTATCGATATTCGTATATATCTTCCCGACCTGACGGGCATCTCGTGCCCGGCGTCGATGGGATAATTATCCGCGGCGATTCGCACCTCGCCGCCGCCGGGCATGGCCTCGACGGCGTTTGTCAGGATATAGCCGAGGACCCTCTGGATCTGTCCCGCGTCGATTTTTGCCGGCCATAATCCCTCGCCGATGTCGAATGCGATCGAGACCCTGCCGGGCAGGGGCAGTTTCTCCGCGGTATAGCGGATGATGTCCTCCATTGGAACCGTGTCGATCACCGGTTTGGAGAGCCTTCCGAAGTGAAGGAGCTGGAACGAGAGGTCTTTGGCGAGGTTGGAGGCCTTTTCTATCTCGAGAAGGTTTTCATAGAGCTCGTCCTCGGGATTGGCTATCATCTTCCCGAGGGTGACGTTGCCCGAGATCGCCGTCAGGAGATTGTTGAAATCGTGGGCGATTCCGCCCGCGAGGATGCCGATGGCCTCGAACTTCTGGGTGCGCACCAGTTCCTCCTCGAGCTGTTTGCGCCGCGTGATGTCGCGGATCATCGCGATGCCGACCTCACGCTGGTTGAGCGTGAATACCCCGCCCGACACCTCCACGGGGAAGACGGCGCCCCCCTTTCTTCGGTGGTTCTGCACATGCGCGCTGTTTTCCGATTCGGCCATTTGCGGGATACTGTCGATGCTGGAGTCCTCCGGCGTCTCCGAAAGATCGGTCACCTTCATTTTTCGAAGCTCTTCGATCGTATAGCAATAAAGGCCGACCGCGGACGCATTGGCGTCGATGATCTCAAGGGTGTTGACGTAAAAAATGACGATGGCGTCGGAGACGGAGGAGAAGAGCAGCCGGTATTTCTCCTCGCTTTCACGGAGGGCCTCTTCGAAGATCTTTCGTTCGGTGATGTCGTTCAGCACGGTAAGGACGTGCTGTTCGCCCCCGAAGTCAATGAGCGCGGCGGACATGGAGGCAAGCCGCTTTTCGCCACTGCGTGTCGTGACGGTTACGTCGCGGTCGCGCAGCGAGCCCTTTCTGGACAGGGCCGCGACGAAGCGTTCCCTGTCGGGGCGCTCGGCCCAGACTCCGGCGCTCAGGGAGCTCGAACCCAGTATTTCGTCGCGATCGAATCCGTACAGCGAGAGAAAACTCTCGTTAACGTCGATAAAGGTTCCGTCGGACATACGGGTGATACAGATGGCGCTCGGGCTGAAGCTGAACGCCTTCGAGAGTCTCTCTTCAGAGGCCCTGAGCGCCGCCTCTTTTTCGCGGAGCAGCTTTTCGAGGTTGTGCCGGTACAGAACCGTTTCGATGGTCGAGATGATCTCGTTACGGTTGACCGGCTTTATAATATAGCCATGGGGGCTGGTCTGCTTGGCACGGTCGAGGGTCTTCTGGTCGGAATGGGCGGTGAGAAACACGATCGGCACATCGATGAGCTCCCGGATGCGCAGTGACGCCTCTATGCCGTCGATCTTGCCTCCGAGGATGATGTCCATAAAAACGAGGTCGGGCTTGAGATCAGGGATCTTTTCCACGGCATCTTCGCCGGAATGCAGCAACGCGGTGGTCTCATAGCCTTCCCTGCGCAGCATGCTGCGGATATCGGTCGCTATTATCGTCTCATCCTCAACGACCGCGATGAGGGCCGAACGACGCGATTTTTCATCCATGGAGGTATCGGACATTATGCGTTCCTGTCGATGGGAAATGTAGCATGATGAAATCCCGGCGTCAAGAAGGTGAAATAAAAAAAGGCGAGGGGGCGAATTTTTCCTTGCCATTTTTATAACATAACAGTGTTATGTTATCGGTATAACCCTGTCGGGTTTTCCGGCACGGTAGGGCACCGCCGTGGGCTGCAATCGCCTTAACGAGAGGAGGAATCAATGAAGACGGCTATTACTGAAATGTTTGGTATCGAGTATCCGATTATATGCGGAGCGATGATGTGGATATGCAAACCGGAGCTCTGCGCGGCAGTTTCGAACGCCGGAGGGATGGGAAACCTCACCGCCGGCAATTATGAGACCGAGGAAGACTTCCGCGCGGCCATCAGGCAGACGCGAAAGCTCACCGACAAACCATTCATGGTCAATGTGACCATACTGCCGTCGGTGCATATATCGGCCGATCACCATAAAATGTATCTGCGCGTCTGTGCCGAGGAGAAGGTCGCCGGGCTCGAGATTTCCGGCGCGCCGATCGACAAGTCCTGCGGCCCAGAATATGTCGAGATGCTGAAAAAGGCGAACGTCAAAATGTTCCACAAGCTCGGCTCGGTGCGTCACGCGGTACACGCGGAGAGGGCCGGGTACGACGGCATTTACGCGGCCGGGATCGAGGAGGGGGGGCACCCGCTCAACGACGACGTCACCACCATGGTCCTCACACCGCGCATCGTCGAGACGGTGAAGATACCGGTCGTTACGGTAGGGGGCATCGCCGACGGACGGACGATGGCGGCGGCGCTTACGCTCGGCGCTTCCGGCGTCATGATGGCGAGCCGCTTCATGGCGACGAAGGAGTGCCAGATCCACGATAGGATAAAGCAGGAGATAATCAACCGGCAGGAATTTGAAACGACCCTTATATGCAAGTCCATCGGGCTGCAGGGTCGCGCACTCAGGAATAAGACCGTCGACGATGTGCTCGAGCTCGAGGCGAAAAGCTGCAGTTTCGAGGATCTCTTACCGCTTATCTCGGGCAAGAGAATAAAAGAGGCATGGGATACCGGCGACGTCGATATCGCACCGATGATGGTAGGGCAGTCGATCGGGCTTATACGCGACATCCCGACCTGCAAAGAGCTCGTCGAGCGCATGGCCAAAGAAGCGAAGGCCGAAATAGCGCGCGTATCGAAGATGGTGTAGGCGGGAAAACGGCGGGCGGCCCTTGGCCGTCCGCGCGCCGTACCGGCACCGGCTTTTACACCAGGTCTTCCCCGCGACAATTGTTTTTACTGATAAAGACGATTCGGCGCTATTCCTATTCCTATTTCTTTTAATCTATTTGGGAAACTGCGTTAAACCTGCAGAGAGTTTTAGGAAAATATTTCTGGAGGGAATGAACCGTGCAAAATTTTATTCAGCGGTCCGCGACAATGCCATTGCCGGCCAGCCGCGGAGTCCAATAAGAACGTTCATATAATCATTTTTCCGCATCTGTTTTGGTGGTGCGGAATATGACATGCTCAAGCACCAGTGAGATCAGGATTCCAATAACGAAGCCATTTGCAAGAATCGGACGCAGTTGTACGGGGAAGGCCGCTACAGCTTGCGGAGGGAGGAAAGCTGTTATTATTCCGGACAAAACGGGAAAAGCTATCAGAAGCGAATTGTCAAAATAGGGCTGTTCCATGGACGCAAAGGCAGTCGTCAAACCGGCAGCTACCTGAGTGCACATGATAAAGAGCAGTATACAGCCGATAACAACCCCGGGAATGAATGACAGATAGAATAAAGCCCTGGGTAAAAAGGCCAGCGCCAGCATAAGCACACCTGCTGGGACCAGTGTCGAGCGCGCAGCACAGCGTGTTGAGGCGATTATTCCTGGGCTGAAGGAAAAATTCAACGGTCCGATTACACCCATGAACCCTGCAAGCATATTACTCAGACCCGTAAAACTGACACCCCTGTTAATCCTTTTCGGCATATCCTCAACCCGCAAAACCGAGCCCACGGCCTGAATCGAGCCCAGATCATTAATGGCCAATCCTAAAAAACACAGGAGAAAAGCGGCTATTACGCCTGGATCAAAGGTAATCGTGGTTGTCAACTGAGCCAGAAATCCATTAAAAAATGGAAAGACAGCAGCATTTGACGAGCGGGCACAGGCCGGATTAATAATGCAATATGCCGGACTGCCGATAATCATCGCCCAAAGAATAAGTGTCGACTTCCATAAGCCTGTCAGCAGCCGCTGGGCGGTAAACATCAGCAGTAAAAAGATCAGAGCGAAGCACAGGTTTCTGGAGGATGATGCCTCGGCTGAATTTCCGATGATCAGTTGCTGTATAGTGGGCAGCATGGTAAAGGCCACCAGCAGCAGGATTACCGCCACCACGCGGGGGGTAAACAATTGCCGCAGGCGGCCAAACAGGCCACTGACCGCCAATATGGTGAGCAGCACACCGCAAATCAATATGCTGGAGTAAATGGCGGCTGGAGAACTGTTCTGAGAAGCCAGAATACCTATAAGCAGAACAGTGGAGGGTCCAATTACCACGGGAAGTCGATGTCCGAAATATATCTGCAGCAAAAGGCTTACGGACATGATAGCGAACAGTTTCTGCATATACAGTACCTCTGCCTGAGCTGTTCCCTGCATGCTGCCCAATACTTTCCCTATGATGATTACAGCCGGAATGGTAACGGCAAGCCACTGTAAGCCGTAGACAATATTTTCCCTGAAGGGCGGGTGGTCTTCCAGATGGTATTTAAGATCCATGATATCTCCTTCGGGTAACGCCTAACGTACTAATTGACTATCTGAGCGTAAAACCACCTGATGCAAGTAAATCTATCGTCATGTAACTATGCGTCAAGTTATCTTTTTCTTTTCAAAAACCGTATCAAAGCTGTTTTCACTTATTTCGGATTGTTGGGCAAAGTGGGAAAAATCCCAATCCTCCGGAGGAGGAACTCATTTCGCGGATTGAGCTCGTCGGCAGGATCCCCTCTCTTTCGTTCAAAGAGAGGGGGTAGGAGGTGAGTTCGAAGCTTCCCGTCTATCGACAAAATGTTCTTGTTTTCAGCCGGAATTCGGGTATTCATGTGTCAGGGGATGGGAAGTCCCTTCGACGTGATAACGTATGCTTGCTGCATATCTCGCGGATAGTGGATTCCCCTGCCTGCAGCGGGGGAATTTGGTTTAATTCCCGGTTGTGCAACAACTTTATTAAAGTACGATACGGCAAAATGGGCTGTGATGGATGGCGCCATGAGATCGACCGCGGTATTCTGCACTTTCATGCTGGCTATGCTGATCACTGGCCCGCTGAGTTTTACGGCCGACGGGGCCGCTCGGAAGGCAGGCTTTCCCGATACCGAACGGATCTTGCGGCTGTTCGGGTTCCCGGAAGGACGTTTCGATGCCGTGCTCGCCAACGATATGCAGCTCGACTCGGAGATCGATGGTAGAGTAGCGCTGACCGAAGGCGATACGACGCTCGATACGGCGGAGGAATTCATTACCGCGGCTTTTCTCTCGAGGGTGTCCCTTTCGGAGACCAGGATGCGTGAATTCGAGATCGAGCTTCCGAAGTCGGGTGATGGGGCCCTGCGCCTGTGCTCGATGTGGTTGTTCAGGATGGCCGAATATCCGGCCAGAGCCTCCGCCTACCGCGCGGTGTTGAGCCTGATACGGGGAAAAACCACCGTTACGGACAACGCCATCGTCGAGTACTACATGGACGCGCTGGCCGGGCGGCTGGATTCCATGCGGATTTCGGGGCTCGATCCGGAGGAGGAGGCGCGTTTACGCCGGCTTGTAGTACTGCACATGATGGACCCGCTCAATACGCCTGTGGCCGCCGAGCTTCGCGCATTCATCGCAGGGCTCAAAACGCTGTCACCGCAGAAGGCGCAGAAGGCCCTGGAATTTCTGCACGCACTCTCGCCGGCCGTCGCTGCGCGCTTCGAGGAAAAATCGGGGGCCCGGGGGTGAGATCATTTCCGCGATGAAAATAATCCGCCGACACGCGATATGGATGAGGTCGATGGCGCTCGCGGGTGTGCTGTTCCTCGTGGCTGCGGCATGCCACACGCCGGCGAAACTTCAGACGGACACGGGAAAACCAGGCGATGTATTACGGATATGGGCGCATTCCGACATTCAGCCGGTGGATGAAAAGGAGTTCTTTCACTACGAGACGGCCATCGACGATGTTGTGCGTAACCTGCCGCGGATCGATCTCGCGCTAATCGCGGGCGACATCGTCTATGCCAAAAAGGATGCGGACCGTTTTTATCGGTGGTTTCTCGACACGAGAGCGAAGGCACGTATTCCGTACTGGTTCGAGATAGCGGGAAACCACGAGGCGCGCGACCTCGGAGCCTATCAGCGCAATATCGGCAAACCGCTCCATTACGCCGTCACCGTCGACAACATCCTCATCATTATGATGTCCGATGAAAAGCGTACCCCCCAGTCAGAGATATCACAGGCGACGTTCGAGTGGTGGAAGGGGCTCGTAGCGGCGAACCAGGACAAGATACTCATTACCGTCACCCACGCCTGCCTTGCCGGAAGCGGGCTTGCGTCCGCTCTCTTCCCTACCATGCGCCTGGCCTCGTCGGGAAGATTCGAGAGGGCGCTCAAAGAACACCCGGTCGATCTGTGGATTTCCGGGCATAACCATCTGACCTCGTCGATCATCTCGAAATTTTCGCGGCCGAGCGCGTTTCCTCACACGCTGTTCGTCGAGGTCGCTTCGATACATCTGACGGCCTTGAGCGGAATTGAGTCGTATATTTTCGAATTCCGGGATGGAAGCACGGATTGTCTGGTGCTCACCCGCGATCATCAATCCGCCCGCTTCCGGCCGTTTCGAGAGATGACGCACAGGCTCCGTGTCCCGTATCGAAAGGGCGATGGAACTCCGGAGATACTGCTCCCCGGCAGACACGGTATGCGCGGCGGCGTCGAGCCGTGATCGGACTTCGCTTAAAGATGTGAACGAAACTTTTGAGCTTGCGGGAATAACGGAGGTCGGCGATGTTTTCGAGTATTGACGATTGCGTTGATCTGGCTAACGGGGTGCGAATGCCGGTGTTCGGCCTGGGCACCTACAAGACGCCCGACGGTGCCGAGGTCGAGAACGCCGTGCGCGCGGCACTCGATTCCGGCTACCGGAGCATCGATACGGCATCCCTGTACGATAACGAAAAAGGCGTCGGGCGCGTGCTGAAAGAGAGCGGCCTTCCCCGCGAGAAGGTCTTTATTACGACCAAGGTCTGGAACGCGGAACAGGGCTACCCGGAAACGCTCAAGGCCTTCGATCGGAGCCGAAAGAGGCTCGGAACGGAGTATGTGGACCTGTACCTCATCCACTGGCCCGTGAAGGACAAATATGCCGAAACATGGAAGGCGATGGAAGAGCTGCTTGATCGCGGCATCACTCGGGCCATCGGGGTGAGCAATTTTCTGGTCCATCATATCGAGGATCTGCTGAAGAACGCAACCATCGCGCCGATGGTCAATCAGTTCGAGCTGCATCCGCGGCTGTACCAGGCGGGACTGATCGATTTCTGCCGGTCACACGAAATAAGGGTGGAGGGATGGGCGCCGCTCATGCGCGGACGGCTTAACGAGGATCCCCTTATACTCTCGCTCTGTGGCAAATACGGGAAGACGCCCTGCCAGATACTTATCCGCTGGGCGCTCGAGCACGGATTCATCACGATCCCGAAGTCGGTACACCGGGAACGTATCGTGGAGAATTCGAGGGTTTTCGATTTCAGCCTTTCATCCGACGACGTCGCGAGAATAGACTCGCTCGACCGGAGCGAACGCACCGGCCCCGACCCGGACAATTTCAAATTCTGAAAAGCCTACCGGCTTCTCCAGAACTCCGGGGTGAGGATGATGAGCACCGTGTAGAGCTCGAGCCTGCCCACCAGCATCGCGAAGCTCAGAAACCATTTCACGTAATCCGCAAATAAATCATAGTTATTGGAAGGGCCGACCTCGCCGAAACCAGGCCCGATGTTCCCGAGGGTGGCGAGCGCCGTGGTGAACGAGGTCGTGAGGTCGTGCCCGGACGAGGCGACCACGAGCGCCGTACAGAGCAGCATGAATATGTAGAGAAAAAAGAAGCCCGCCACTGAATACACGAGGTCCTTGCGCACGACCCGACCGCTCACCTTGAGCGTGAAGATGCCGCGCGGGTGGATCAGATAGAGCATCTCGATAAAGGCCTGCTTCAATAAGATGACAATCCGGAACACCTTGATACCGCCGCCCGTGGAACCGGACGACCCGCCCACGAACATGAGGAGAAAAAGCACCCCCTGGCTGAAGAGCGGCCATTGTTCGAAGTCCGCCGTGGCGAACCCGGTGGTGGTCAGTATGGACGCGGACTGAAAGGCCGCATGGCGCAGGGACTCGCCGGATGACTGGTAGGATTCGCCGTAAATGTTCAGTGCGATGGCCAGCGTCGAGCAGAGAAAAATCAGCAGAAAGGCCTTGACCTCGGTCTCGGCGGCGATCGATTTCAGATTGCCCGTGATTACCCGGAAATGGAGCGAGAAGCTGATCCCGGCGAGCAGCATGAAAACGGTGATGATTACATCGATCGCGGCGGAATTGTAATGGCCGAGGCTTGCGCTCTTCGTGGAAAAACCGCCGGTCGCGAGCGTTCCGAAGGTGTGCGTTAGGGCGTCGAAGAGGTCCATGCCCGCGATTAAAAGCAATACGGTCTCTGCGACGGTGAACCCGATGTAGATGAACCAGAGGAGCTTTGCCGTATCGGCGATGCGCGGGGTGATGCGGTCGACAGCGCCTCCGGGCGATTCGGCATTGACAAGCTGGAGACCGCCGATGCCGAGAAGCGGCAGAACCGCTACGGCGAGCACGACGATTCCCATCCCACCGAGCCAGTGGGTGAGTGAACGCCAGAAGAGCATTGAGCGCGGCAGGGCCTCTATATCGGTCAGTATCGAGGCCCCCGTGGTGGTGAAGCCGGAGATTGTCTCGAAAAACGCGTTGGCGAATGAAGGGATCGCGCCGGAAATAAAAAATGGAAGGGAGCCCACCAGGGAGGCCGCGAGCCAGCTCGCCGTTACGAAGAGAAACCCATCGCGCGTGGAAAGGGCCTCGGCCTTCCGCTTCCTGAGGACTGCCACGAGGCATCCCGAAATAACCGCAAGCGGGAGAATCACCGTGATGAACGAAAGGAACTCCCGCGTCTCCCCGTACGCGAGCGCGATGGCCGCGGGGAGCGCCATGAATCCCGAGATGATGAGCATGAGGAAGGCGAGCGTTTTGATTATCAGAACGGGATTCATGGCGTCTTATCGGCTGTCCATCATGAAGACTTTTTCAAGGTCGGGAAGATATTTTTTATCGACGATCGAGATAACGGTATCGCCCTCGTGCAGGGTGAAATTCCCGTCGGGAATCGTTTCCGGTTCCTGGCCGCGTATCACGCTGAGAATCAGCGAATTCACCGGCATGGTAATATCCATTATTTTTCTGCCCCGAACGGGAGAATCCCCCGAGATCTTGAACTCGAGGACCTCGGCCATGCCGTTGAAGATGCTGTGGACGCTGCGTATGTCGCCACGGCGCAGAAATTTCAATATGGCGTCAACCGTGCTTATCTTGGGGCTTATAATCGAATCGATCTTAAGTTTCGCGGCAATCGACATGTAGTTTGATTTGGTGACAAGGGCGACGGCTTTTTTTATGCCGAGGCTTTTGGCGTATACCGCGGTCAGAATGTTGAGTTCTTCGTTGTTGGTGGTGGTGATGATAAGGTCGTAGCGTTCGAGCTGTTCATCTTCGAAAATGTTCTCGTCGGAGACGTCGGCGTGCAGAACAAGCGCATCGGGAAAGCGTTCCGAGAGCGACTTGCAGTTTTCGTATCCGCTGTCTATAATGGTTATCTTGCGTCCGGTACGGATGAGATACTGGCAGGCAAGGGAGCCTATGCGGCCGCCCCCGGCGATTATAATGCGGTCGAGCCGCTCGCTTTTTCTGCCCGCCTCCATGAATATACTGGTGAGGGCGTGGCGCGTGGCGAGCAGGTAAATGGTGTCGTTTTCGCGTATGACGAAATCGCCCGATGGAATGATGAACGAATCGTCGCGTATCACGCAGGGAACCAGGAACTTCTCTTTGATGCTCTTTCGGATCTGTTTGAGCGAGCGGTTGGCGAAGAAAGAGGAACGGTCGATGACGAGGTTGCGCATCTGGGTCTCGGTGTTTTCGAAGAACATTACGTCGCTGTCGGCGCCCAGCGCCACAGTGTTCGCGATATGGCGTGCGGTCTCCACCTCGGGGTTTACGACGTAATCAATGCCCAGAAAACCCTTTTCGAAGATGCGTGCGCGGGAGTAGTCGGCATTGCGCACGCGGGCGATTTTTATCGGCGTATTGAATTCGCTCGATACGATGCCGCAGGCGATCATGTTCACCTCGTCGATGTTCGCGACGCTGATGAACGAGTCGGCGTCACCGGCACCGGCCTTCTTAAACGTAGAGAGGTAGGTACCGTTTTCGTTGATTACCAGACAATCGAGGTGTGATGCGACATACTTGGCACGTTCGGGGTCCTTCTCGATAATGACGACGTTTTTCCCCTCGTTGACGAGCTGTTCGGCGAGCTGGAATCCTACAACCCCGGCTCCAAGTATCATAACATTCATAATTGCCGCCTGAATCTGATGTGCGGTCGCAGGTACTTCCGCTAAAACGAACACAGATTAACGGCCATGATGGATGCCCGGCAAGTATAATTTTGATTTAATTTTATACGAGACGGTTCGCTATGGCTCCGATGCGGGCTTTTAGCTCTCTCGGGGCACTGCATTTCGGATCCGTAAGGGCTTGACTTCAACGGATGCCTGGTATATCGACTATCCTTACCGCGTGATCGGGGAAGCCGTTGTCCATGATATGCGCGGCGGGCTGATTGCGCACGATCATAACCGGGGAAAGGAGAGCGACCATGTCGAAGGTTATCATTTACGGCAAAGCGGGCTGACCCTACACCAGTGAGGCCAGGTCGGCCTATGGGGACAGGGCGGAGTATCACGATGTTAAAACCGATGCTGCGAGGATGGACGAGATGCTGAAACTTTCCGGCGGCCGCCGGCAGGTGCCGATCATAATCGAAGACGGGAAGCTTGTCGTCGGATACGGCGGCACATGAGGTGTATGAGTCCCGCCGTGAGCGGGAAGAGCATCGTTTACTATACCGTAGTAGTTGCATAATCGGGAATTAAACCGGGTTCCCCGCGCCGGCGGGTGAAAACCCGCTATTTTCAGGATACGCAACAAGTCTCATATCATAATTATTATATAAATAATTATATTTTTGTTGCACTTATTTTAGAGCTATATTTCCTTGCAGTGTTGTTGAGTGTTCATTCAATGTACTTGTTTTATATCGTGCGGATATGGGCCTTACTACGCATGCGGCCGGGGAAGCCGGTTTAATTTCCGATTATGAAACAACGCTAATGGAATTTCCGCTCGGGGTATGCTGTTTCTCGCAAAGGCGGCAGGTTTAAACCATGTTATTCCCATCAGGCGCGTACAGCCTTGAAAGATGGGTCGTTTATAGACGAAACTATTATAAAAGAGGGAGCTATGAGCTTAATAGTCGATGCGCGGGACCAGGAATTCTGTTTATACGAGATGCTTAACATTCAAGAGCTTTTTACCACGGCACGGTACGGTGATTATTCGAAAGACATGTTCGACATGGCGCTGGAGCTTTCGAGGAAAATCACCGAAGAGGAGATGCTGCCATTTTACGCCGAGGGAGACAGGACCGGGGCGAAACTCGAAAACGGAGACGTAAAGGTTCCGGAATGTTTTAAGAAGATCCACAGGATCATGAACGACGCGGGTCTTTTCACCATGGCGGTTTCCCCCGAATCGGGCGGGCAGGGATTCCCCTATGTGATCGACCTCGCAGCGCGAGAGTATTATGTTTTCAACATGGGGTTCCTGCTGTATCCGGAGGCCTCGGTTGGAGCGGCGCACCTCATTGAGGTATTCGGTACCGAAGAACAGAAGAAGAAATACATGATGAAAATGTATGAAGGGAAATGGGGCGGCACCATGGTGCTCACCGAGGCCGACGCGGGTTCGGACGTCGGCAACCTCAAGGCAAAGGCGGTCCGCATGCCGGACGGGACCTTCCGCATCACCGGCTCCAAGATCTTCATCTCGGGCGGTGATTCAGACATGTTCGAGAACATCGTGCACCCGGTGCTCGCACGTATCGAGGGCGACCCGGCGGGGACGCCCGGCATCTCGATTTTTCTCGTTCCCAAGTATCTCGTCAACGAGGATGGATCGCTCGGGAAACGCAATGATTACACCATCAGCGGGATCGAGCACAAGATGGGCCTCAAGGGAAGCGCGACCTGCTCCATGAGCTTCGGCGACAACGGCGACTGCTATGCCGAGCTGCTCGGCCAGGAGCGCAAGGGCATGAGGATCATGTTCCAGATGATGAACGAGGCGCGCATCGGAATGGGCCTGCAGGGGATGGGCACCGCGTCGATCGCCTACCTGCATGCCCTCAACTACGCGAAGGAACGCCTGCAGGGCGCCGACCTCATGAATATGCAGAACCCCGAGGCGCCGCGCGTGCCGATCGTCAGCCACCCGGACGTCCGCCGCATGCTGTTGTGGATGAAGGCGCACGTCGAGGGAATGCGCGCGCTCGTGTACCTGTGCGCCCTCGCGATCGACCGAAAGGAGGCCGCGGAGGGCGAGGAGTCGGCGCGCTGGCACGGCATCATGGATCTCCTCGTTCCCATCACCAAGGCCTACTGCACCGACATCGGATTCCGCGTGACCGAGCTCGCCATACAGGTGTATGGCGGCTACGGCTACTGCCAGGACTACCCCGTGGAGCAGTTCATGCGCGACCTCAAAATCGCGTCGCTCTACGAGGGGACCAACGGCATTCAGGCGCTCGACCTCGTCGGACGCAAGATGACCCAGAACAAGGGGGCCAACTTCATGAATTTCCTCGGCGAGATGAACAAGACCATCGCCCGTTACAAGGACAACGCGAGCCTCGCCGACATCTCCAAGGACGTACAGGAAGCGGTGAACCTGCTTGCCGACATGGGGATGTTCTTCGCCCAGTGCGGGAAGGAGGGCAAGTTCCTCGTTCCGATATCGAACGCCTATCCCTTCCTCAACATGATGGGGACAATCTGCCTGGCGTGGCTGCTCTTCTGGCAGGCGGGAATCGCCGAGGAGAAGCTCGAGTCGATTTTCAAGGACAACGGCGTCGACGCGGCGGACAAGAAGAAGGTCAAGGCCTTCCTCAAGGAGCATCGTGACGGCGCGTTCTATCAGGGAAAGGTGATGACGGCGCAGTATTACGTGAAGCACGTGCTGCCTCAGGCGTACGCCGTCGCCAAATCGATCAAGAGCGAAGACCTCAGCTGTCTTAAAATACTCGACGAAAGCTTCGCTTCATAGCGGGCATTACCTTATACCTCGAAGAAGGCGTGTGTCCGGTCTGGACCGCGCCTTCTGTTTTTATAGAGTCTGCAGTCCTGTGCAGTGGATAAACATCTGCCGGAAACATCGTGAATTCCCGGGCCCTCGGGACGCGATGTATGACTGGTTGAGAACGGGCGATGCTTCAAAAAAAACAAAGTATTGACGTCCGGTGAGCGGTGTGCTATCCGAATACGCGAAGACCCCGTCGACTCCCGTAAGGAAGGTGTGCTATGGCCGGCTCGATGAACGATATCATCATGATGAGGAAGGTCGCCGACCGTCTCGAAATGCTCCCGGACGCCGAGCTCCTGGATCGCGTGAGCTTCCTCTTCGAGCAGCTCGACCAGTTTAAGGGGGAGGAAATCCTCCTGAAAATAAAGGCCATGATCGACGACAGGCTGAATAACGGAGGATGGTGAGGCCGGCATGAACCAGGACCAGGTAAAGGAGCGCTTGCTGCTTCTCAATGGCGACGTGGAGGAGTTCACGGTCACCTTTACGGGCAAAAAAAGCAACAAGGTCGACGGGCTCTACAAACCGGCCGAGCGGGAGATACTCATACACAATCACAATTTCAACGGCGAGAGCGCCCTGATGTACACCGCCATACACGAGTTCGCCCATCACATCCAGTTTACCACGGCAGCTACACCGGTATCGTGCCGCTCGCATACAAACCGTTTCTGGGACATCCTGCATCGTCTTCTATTCGAGGCCGAGAAAAAGGGAATATACGAAAATGTTTTCGAGAAGGACCGGCGGTTTGCCGGCCTCACGGTCCGCATTCGCGACGAGTTCCTGGTGAAAAACGGACATCTCATGAAGGAGCTCGGCGGGCTTCTTTCGGAGGCGATGGAGCTCTGCAACGAACTCCACGCGAGCTTTGACGACTATGTCGACCGCGAATTAGGGCTTCACCGAACCGTGGCGCGGACGGTGATGAAGATCAACGCGCTCGATATCGACCCGAAAATCGGTTACGAGAACATGCGCACCGTCGCGCGCATCCGCGACGAAGATCAGCGCAGAAAAGCCGAGCGGGCATTCGCCGAGGGGAAGAGCCCCGACATGGTAAAGGCGGAATTCGGCTGCGTCCCTAAAAAAGAAGAGACGATCGCGCGCCTCGAGTCCGAGAAGAACCGCATAGAGAAGAGCCTCGAGTCGCTGACGATACGGCTTACGATGATAGAAAAACAGATTGATGATATGCGCGCCGGAAGGGTCTGAATCAGTCCGTGAGTTTATTGGAGTTGTTGCATAAACTGGAACCAAGGCCGGTTTTCCTCGCCGCGGGCGGGAGGGAACCGATATTCCCATGATTCGCAACAAGTCTATTTAACATTTTTTACGCGACCGAAGTGGAATAATGACAATTCTCATATTCGGGCATACAAAGCCTCATATCAGGAAGGGATCATGAAAGCGTTTGCGTGTCTGCCGATTGCCGTTTTTTTAATCGCCGCCGTAACGGGCTGTTCCGATGTTCCCTCGATCGATCTCGGCCGAAACTGGAAGCATTCGATAACGGACCGTCCAGAGTACGCTGGGATCGATGTCGATGATTCCGGCTGGGAGACGGTGAACCTTCCGGCACCCCTGTACAGGGAAAAAAAGGCCCAGGCCGTATGGATACGGAAGAAGGTCGTGCTCCCGGAAAAGATCGTCGCGTTTCAGCCGTGGATTTTCCTGGGCAAGATCTGGGATGCCGACCGCACCTACTTCAACGGCGTACAAATAGGGGAAACCGGACGCGATAAACCATTCATAATGCCCACCTGGAACGTCGACCGCTCGTACCTGATACCACCCGAGTTGATTCGCAGGGGAGAAGAAAACGTGATCGCCGTCAGGGTGTTCGGCCAGCTAAAGCCAAGCGTAAACAGCGAAGCCTTCATAGCGCCCTCCTGGTACGTGCAGTCGTTTACCTTCTGGAAGCAGATGAAGTCCCGGTTCGTTTCGCTTTCCACCGGGATGGTGTCGCTTTTCCTCGGGCTCGTCTCGCTCCTTCAGTTCGCCATCAATCGCAGGAACAGGGTAAGCTTACATTTTGGATGCATCAGCATTATATGGGCATTTTTATCAACGCACTTTTTCATATCCGATTTCGGAATTCAGTATAACATAAAGGAAAGGTTGTACTTCTCCTTCCTCGCGATCGAGGTAGCGTGGATTTACATACTGCTCGAGTCGGTATTCGACAAACGGATTAAAGCCGCGCGATGGTTTATATTCCTGAACACGCTGCTCGCCGTTGTCGTGCTGAACGCACAGGGGCTGTACGACCCGATACAAGAAATCAACATTACCATATCGGGGGCTTTCGGAGTGCTCAACCAGGTGATATGGGGCATACTGATCGTACGAGCCATGAAAAAAAACCCGGTCGAAGCGCGCGTGATGCTCGTCGGATATGTGATATTCATGACCGGGCTCATACACGATGCCGCGGCGCTTTCGGGCGTCTTCTTTACGGATTTCTACTGGATCATCGTGAGTTATCCGGCGGTGATCATATCATTCGCGGTGATCATAGCACGCCGGTCCTCAGGGATGGAAAAGCGCGTATCGATGGCCGTTGAGATCGAGGAAATGAAAAACAACCTTGCTGCCGTACTGGGCACGGTGAGGCTGTCCATGACGGAGATGACGGATTTTTCGCAGTCGCTTCGGGAGACCGCGCACGGTCTCAAGGAGAAGATGAGCGAGCAGGACGCGAGTCTCGCAGAAACGGCGGCATCCATCGAGGAGGTGCAGGCATCGATTGAACATATCGCCGACAACGCACGCAAACAGAATGACAACCTGAGGTTCAGCAAATCGAAGCTCGCTGAATACGTGCAATACCTTGCCGGCATCGGATCGGCAGCGAAAAACGCGGCGGTACTGAGCGGGAAGAGCGTCGAGCGGTCGCTCGAGAGCCGGAAGCGTCTTGAGTCCATGGTGACGGGAATGAACAAAATCCGCACATCCTCGGACACGATACGCGAGATCTCGGATATAATAAACGATATCGCGGACCAGACCAACCTGCTGGCGCTGAATGCCTCGATCGAGGCGGCGCGTGCCGGCACGATGGGCAGAGGGTTTGCCGTGGTGGCCGACGAGATCGGAAAACTTGCCGACCGCTCGATAGAGCAGGCCAAACACATCCAGAAGATAATCGGCGAAACGACCGCCGATATAGAGAGTGAAACGAGCCTCGTTTCGGGATCCTCGGGGATCATCCTTGAGATCGAAAAATGGGTGAAGGACGTCGAGGGCGCAATACTCTCGATCATCGACCTCTGTGAAACGCAGGAAAAGATGACCCGCGGCATAATGGAGAATATGGAGGCGATAGAGCAGGGCTCAGGCGATATTTCCAACGCCACTGACGAGCAGCGCAGCTTTATCAGCACCGTTTCGCTCTCCGCCGAACGACTGAAGTCAATAATGGAGGGAGTGCTCGATAACGCAGAATCGCTAATCGCCTCAATCGGGCACATTCACGGCCGCATTGCTTCGATGCGAAAGCTCGTGGAAGCGGACGAAGGAGGCCGGGAGCCGGAAGCATGAAGCGGGCCGGGCCTCCATCGCGGCCGCTCGAGCCGGGCGTTTCAAAGAAAAACTATTGACACCCGTCGTCCCGATCATTTTCTTTATCTGTAACGTAGACTTGTTTCATATCCTGCGAATGTCGGGGTTTTCCCCGCCGCAGGCTGCCGGAAGCCGGTTTAATTTCCGGTTATGCAGCAACTTTAGTGATCGTGTTTATTGAAACGTATCGATCTGTACGCAAATTTAATCACATTACGCGTTACTATATTCCATTACCATGCGAGGCAAAGCCATGTCCAAACACCAGTTCCAGACGGAGGTAAACCAGCTCCTTCACCTCATCATCCATTCACTCTACTCGAACAAGGAGATTTTCCTCAGGGAGCTCGTTTCGAACGCTTCCGACGCGCTCGACAAACTGAAATTCCTGACCTATACCGACGAAAAGCTCCGGGGAATATCGTTCGATCCGCGGGTCGATATAAGCTTCAACGAGGAGGAAAAAACATTGACGATCGCCGATACGGGCATCGGCATGGACGATCAGGACCTGGTCGAAAATCTCGGCACCATCGCGCGCTCGGGAACGCGCAGCTTCATCGAGGCGCTCAAGGGAGAAAACAAGGGCGACATCAACATGATCGGGCAGTTCGGCGTCGGTTTTTATTCGGCATTCATGGTGGCAGACAGGGTCCGGGTCGTATCGCGGAAGGCGGGCGAAGACACGGCGTGGGTCTGGGAGAGCGAAGGGAAGGGGGAGTACGGCATCGAAAAGGGGGAGAGGGACAGTCAGGGGACTACCGTGACCATTCACCTCAATGATGACGGTAAGGAGTTCGCCGCCCGCTGGGCCATCGAGCGGGTGATTAAAAAATACAGCAATCATATTCCGTTTCCGATATACCTTCATTTTGATGAAGTAAAATATGACGGGGAAGGAAAAGAGCGCACGCAGACCAGAGAGAGGAAGACCGAAAAGATCAACGACGCAACGGCCTTATGGCGGAGGCCGAAAACCGAGCTGAAAGACGAGGACTACAGGGAATTCTACAGGGTGATTTCACACGACGACGAAGCGCCCATTCTCCACGTCCATACCCAGGCCGAAGGGACTATGGACTATACCACGCTCTTTTACGTGCCCGGGAAGGCCCCGTTCGATCTGTACCTTTCGGACTTCAGGTCCGGGGTAAAGCTCTATGTTAAAAGGGTCTTTATCACCGACGACGACAGGGACCTTCTGCCGACCTATCTGCGTTTTGTGAGAGGAATAATCGATTCGGAAGACCTTCCGCTTAACGTGAGCAGGGAGATCCTCCAGCAGAACAGGGTTCTCGCAAAGATCAAAGCCGCGTCGGTGAAGAAGATACTCGCAGAGCTTCAGAAACTTGCCGGTGACGCCGGGAAATACGCGGATTTCTACCGCGAGTTCGGCAAGCCGATAAAGGAAGGCCTGTACCAGGATTACGAAAATCGGGAAACACTGCTCGAGCTTGTTCGTTTCAAATCGACGGCGACGCAAAAAAGCGAATTTGCGAGCCTTGCGGAATACAAAGGACGCATGAAGCCCGACCAGAAGGCGATTTATTATGTGACCGGCGAAAGCGAGGACACGCTCCGACAATCGCCGCTGCTCGAGATGTACAGGGATAAAGACGTGGAAGTGCTGATTATGGACGACGAGATCGACGAGATCGTCATTCCGTCGGTTGGCGTTTATAGCGAGCTGGAATTCAAGTCGGTAAACAGGAGCAATTCCGCCGACGAGCTTAAAACAGAAAAAGACCGTGAGAGCGAAAAGGAGCTTGATCCGTTCATCGCGAAGTTGAAGGAGATTCTTAAAGATCGGGTAAAGGACGTCAAGGCGAGCACGCGGCTGAGCGACTCGCCATCGTGCATTGTCGTGGACCAGGACGATCCGACGGTGAAGATGCAGAGCATGCTCAAGGCGATGGGAAAATTCGATTTCGGCGAGATAAAGCCGGTGCTCGAGATCAATCCCCGGCATGAAATCATACGGCGCTTGCAAAAGATCGAAGACCAGTCCCTTCTCGAAGACGCGAGCGTCATTCTTCTCGAACAGGCCATGCTTATAGAAGGGATAAAAATCGATAACCCGGCCACCTTTGTCCAGCGGCTGAACAGACTTATGGAAAAGGCCCTTTAGCGATAGTAAAGCCGGAGGTTCGGCCGGAGCCCGGAACCGTCACGTGATCGGGGCGACCGCTGGTTGCACCGTGTTTGAAAATGCGCACGCCCCACCGCTGGATGCGTCGGGACGTTTCCGGTTTGACAAAGGCGGCAGGCCATAGTACGAATGAGATATTCAGTGCCGGAGGTGCTCAATGGACGCATCTAATTCTGTCATGAAAAAAATCGACAACCTGACGTATATGCTCGAGCTTGTCAGGGATGAGATGGAGAATGCCATCACCGACAGCCTGCTTGAGTTTACGAGCGGTTACTCGGAAAAATTCGAGGTGAAAGACGTCACCGAAGAGGATGGCGGGATTCTCGAAGGCTTCAGCGTCGTGCTCGACAAGGACAAGGGCGTATTGATCGAGTTCAAAGACGGAGAGCAGGTTTCGTTTTATTCGCTGGAGACCGACGAAATGTACGACATCTTCGTGCGTATTCATTCGGCACTGCTCGAGGATACCGTTTCGTATAATTAGGATGTAATCTGTCCGGTGTCGCTACGGGCCGCAAGGGGAGACAAGGGGAGCGCGATCCGAAGCGGTACCGTATTCAGCGTAAATGGGCGAAATGCCCGGGAGAGGTATGGCATGAAGCGAACGGTCCTTTTCTTCACTGTTGTGATGATGTTCGCCGTATTCGGGTGCGCGGGAATGAAGGCCGTCGGGGGAGGCGATGACAGGACCGCGGGCATTGACGCATCGTCCCCGGCCGACGAGGCAAAACTGGCGGATACAAAAGGCGACGGCGAAAAAAAGGCCGCTCCAGCCGTAAAGAACAGGGACGATAAAGACACACCACTGTTAAAAGAAGCGGAAGCGGGACTCCCCGGCGAAAAAAGCATGAGACGAACGCCCCGCAAAGAGGACGCGGAGGCCAGAGGCGCGAAAAAAGACTCATATTCCGAAGCGAGCCGCCCGGCACCGCCCTCGGCATCGGGCCTGAAGGCCGGGTTTTCGGATGACAATAAACAGTTCAACTACTTCGTAAATTTCCTCGAGAAATACGGCAGCCAGGTGCATCATTATCCGCTCACCATACGCGAACGCATCAATATAAGGGTCATCGACAGAGAAAAGCGTTCGATAGCCAACGCACGGATCGAGATTTTCTCGAATAAAAAGACACTTGTGTCGGGAAAGACCTATGCCGACGGGACCTATTTGTTTTTCCCTTCGGAATATGATTCTAAATTGACTTCATACAAAGTAAAAATTACCGTCGGGCAATTAAAAAAGGAAATAGCCTTCGACCGTCAGGGAAAACGCGAAATTACGGTGATGATGGAAATGGAGCGGCCGGTACAGAAGAACGTACCGTTGGACATCGTGTTCATAATGGACACGACAGGAAGCATGGGTGAGGAAATCAGCCGCCTGAAGAGCACCATCGAGATTATAAACCTCAACCTCGCCTCGCTGTCCACCAAGCCCAAAATCCGTTTTGGGATGGTGCTCTACAAGGATAAAGATGACGAGTACCTGACGCGGGTCATTCCGCTGACCGGCGATCTCGACAAATTCCGCAAGGAGCTCGACGGGGTGAACGCGTCGGGAGGAGGCGATGAGCCCGAGGACCTGCAGTCGGCGCTTCATGACACGATCAAAAAAATCGCATGGAACACCGACGGCATACGGCTCGCCTATATCATCACGGACGCGCCGCCTCATCTCGATTACGGACAGGAGTACACCTATGCGGCGGCGGCGAGGGACGCGCGCAGCACCGGAATAAAGATATTCAGCGTCGGGACCGGAGGTCTCGATCTGATGGGCGAATACATTTTGCGGCAGATCGCTCAGTACACCTCGGCCGCGTATATTTTTCTGACCTACGGAGAGAAAGGCGAATCCGAGGGCGGCCGCGAAGGAAGCGTAAGCCATCACACCGGAGCGAACTTCCAGACCGACAAGCTTGAGAGCATTATTATACGGCTGACGAAGGAAGAGCTTTCACACCTTACCGACGTGCCGCTTGAGAGCGGAGAATCGTACATACAGGCCACCAAGATCGAGGACGAGCAGAACGAGGAGACGCTGCGCAAGCTCTTCGACATGGCCGTGGTGCAGCTTGTCGATTATTCCTCCATCGGCATAACCGGCGGGACGCCGGCCAGCCTGATCCCCTTCAGCAGTGCCGAAGGGGCGGACAAGTCGAGCGCAGAATACTTCGCCGAGCAGATGAATTTTGCGCTGGCACGAAATAAAACCTTCAAGACCGTGGAACGCCGCGATTTGCAGAAGATACTTAAAGAACTCGAGCTCGGGATGACCGGAATGGTGGAAGATGAGAACGCCGTAAAGGTCGGAAGGCTCATCGGCGCACGGATGATCGTAACCGGAAGGCTCTATGCGAAGAACAGGAACTACGAGGTGTTCCTGAAGCTCCTCCGCGTGGAAACCGGCGAGGTGCTGTCGGTGAACAAACTGGTGATTGATCGCAGGCTGGGGCTTTCCCGATAGGGCCTCAGACGCTCCAGGACTCCCGTATCGCGACGCAGATGTCTTCGGGCTTCATGGTAGTGAGCGGTTCGCCGTGGAGCATCTTCATGTAGTTGATCTCGCTCGTGCCCAGGGGCGGCAGGGCGATGCGCGGACAGATGCGGATGTGCGGAGTAAATGACGCATCGCCTGCAACGAAATAAAACGCCATGTTGAAACTCGTGATATTGAGCGAGCCGATAAATCGCAGCACGGCGACAAGTGCACGCGCTATCTCGTCGGCGAGAGCGCCGGGGATATCGGCGGGCCGCGAAGCGCCGGACAGCACGCCGATAACATCGAAAGCGCCCATAGGCGCGAAGGCGGTAAGCCACGACACGGCCCCCGTCCTTGCTATAAAGCGTTCGCCGGCACGCTCCTCGCCGGCAATGAGTTCATCCCAGAAATTTCCGCCGTGAGCCCTGCCATAGGTTTCCAGTGCGCGCGTGATGTTCGCGTAGTAATTGGTCGCCGTGGATGAAGCCATCACCTGAAGGTGCGGATGTACGAGCGAGCTTCCCGCAAGGGGAAGAAAGTTCCAGTTGATCGACTGATAAACGGCTTCGCCCTGACGCGGAAGAACATCGGTGAGGTATTCGGCGCAGCACTCAAGCGCGTCGCTGATGAGCGGGCCGGTGAACCCGTCGATCGGAATAAAATGCTCGCGCGAAATAACGGTGACCGCGCCGTTCTCATCGTAGGGAAACGCATTGGGAAAACAGACCGCCTCGCCCCTGCGATACCGGTCGCGCGGCACCAGAGAAGGATCGAACTTTGGAGTTATCTGCTCAACCATCGATGGGCAGAACGGGCAGAACTGTCTGGTGCTCTCGGCGATGGGACCGAGGTCGGTCTTCTCGAGTTGCCTTACCGGAAAGTCGAGAATGCGGGAAGTGGAGCCCGTCAGCGGGTCCACCCGAACCTCACTCAGCTTTTCCACCGGGGCATACGACTGAAAGGGGTCGAGGAAGTGTGATGTCTTGATTATTTTTTCGAATCTCATTGTTTTGCCGGGACCTGTCGGGGAATACTGACGTATTTAATAGTTTCTGGTTGCAGGTACGATATATTCTCCGGCGGGACTGTCAAGCCAAATAGAGCGCACACGGACCGATTCTCAGTAGAGCGGATGCAATCAAAAGGGCCGGGAAACCGAACCAGCAGGAAGAGGCGTCGCGG
>JADFDB010000189.1 GCA_018263175.1 Spirochaetota bacterium | reverse complement strand
CATATAGTGCTGGATCCCCTCCAGAAAAGAACGGTTATCACGTCCCATGGCCGGGGAAATCACTATACCGCTCACCCTTCGGGAGAGAAGCATCTCTATGGAGTGCCGCTCCGTTTTCGAATTCTCATAGGAATGGGCAAGCACCATGTCGTACCCCGCATCATTGAGCTTCCGGTTCATATAATAGCATATTTCGTTGAAATAGGACTGCATGATATCCGGCACCACGAACCCGATAACCCTGCTGTCTCCCTGCACCAGATTCTTCGCCAGAAAATTCGGCCTGTAATGCAGCTCTTTTGCCGTCTTTAGTATAAGATCCCTGGTCTTGCCGCTGATGGGAATATCCTGTTGTTCCTTGCCGTTCAGGACCCGTGAAACAGTGGCAACACTTTTATTAACCTTTTTTGCAATATCTTCAATCGTAGGGTATAGCATACGTTAAACGTTTAATGTATGCCATAGCACATGTCAATAAAATTTCACTGTCCGGGATTGCACTTACGCGTGACCCGGCTATAGCATAAATACTCTATTTTGTGTATTCATCATTCAGATGTGCTAAATTGACCGCTCCGGCGGAGAGCCGGACAGCGTTACTCCATTGGGTGCTCTTCCTCGATGCGGGACAGGGCAGGAAGCAGGATAAGGGAGGTCCCCAGGACGATCATGGTCCCGTCCAGAGACCAGTCGGAGAGGAGGCCCATCAGGGAGTCCGCCACAACGATAGCTAGGGTGTGGCTCATGGAGACGAAGGGAAACACGGCTTTGGGATCTCGGACCTACTCGGCGCTGCGGCGGCACATCGGAAACTACTTCTTCACCGCCGGGCGTATCGCGTACAGATAGCTTCTAATATGCATGCCGTACGATTTGAGAAGATCGGCAAGGGAAAGGGTCATCCCGTCCACGGCCCCCTGCCCCTTTTTCTCTCTGGTATAGTCGATTAGTCTGTCCAGCTCCTTCGACCCGCTCGCCTCGAAAGAAGGATCGGAAACCAGCTTTTCCGGGAAGTATTTCTCGATTTCCGCGTCAACGGCCCCGGACTTCCCCGCCGACTCTTTCGTCACGACGGCACGGGGGAAGTCGTCGTTATACGGGATAGTTTCGAGAGGATTTCTCAGCGCCTGGAAGAAGGGGTGGTCGTTATTTTTCTCATTATATGCCGTTCTGAGGATATTCTCCTGAAATTCCTCCATCACCGTATGGCGATTGGACACGAGCTGGACCGCATTATTCGTGCTGTCGGGAAAACCCAGCATGGCCTTCAGGTTTATCCAGATCATGCGCAGGGCGCTGACTCCGGGGAGGGGCCTTGCGTGATAGGGCATCGAGAGGTCTCCCAGGTAATGCATGCCCCAGCCCATGAACCGCCATCCCCAGTAGTCGTTGCCGGTTTTGAATGCGTATTCCGAAAGAGCCTTGAACAGGCGTATTCGATACTCCGGGTACGTGCGCTTTAAAAAGGGCGCAAAGAAGTAAATGATCCGAGGTTCATGATAAAAGCCCATGTGGAACGGGGCCTGGCTGCCGTATTCAAGGTTCGGATTGCCGAAGGGCTGCACCCCGAAGCCGTAGACGGCGCCGAAGGATGTGTTGTTGTCGGGGAACAATCCGAGGTCGAAACCGTAATCGGGCTCGTCGTTCGCGGTCGTTAAAATATCGAGGGGCGAGGCCTTTTCCCCTTCCTTCAGCCGGACGAAGATCGATTTCCGAAGAAAGCCAACATCTTTCAGCGTTGCCAGTTCGCCCGGGTCCACGACCGGCCTTCCGCCGGCCTTTTCGCCGGGAAGCAGTTGCAGATACAGCTTCAGCCTGGCGTCGGGATTCAGCCGGATGGCGCGGAGAAAGCGATCGAGGACGTCTTTCGGGTTCCCGGTCGGGTGGAACACCAGAGCGTCGGGCTGCGGCTCGTAATTCGGAATATTCTTCCGGGCCCACGACTCCTCGTCGGCAAGCAGTTTTTCGATGCCCTTTTCCTCACGAAGCAGGAAGGAGCCGAGGCTTTGCGCGGGGACCGGCTTCAGGTCGGCCACATCGGCCATGCCGGAAAAAACCGGATAAGAAAGCATCGTGTGGTTGGACCATGAATAAGCCGGCGCCGCGCAAAAGAGCGCCGTGACAAGCACCAATACCGGGCGTATATATCCTTTCATGTCAAATACCGTTCCTTTACATATTCACGACTGCCGGGGATACCGTTGCCCCGCTCGCGTATTCGCTTCGTCTCTTTCCTCTGTGGATTGGGGGCCATACCGCTATCGCTGTCCAGAAATAATTTATTAAAACAGTGAATTTGAGCCCGGTGAGTGGAGGGGAATTATGTATACTCGAACACCCTGTCCGGGGGTGGCGCGACGCGCCGCGGGCGGGATTGTCGGTACCTGCGGCACGGTGAACGGCAACTATTAAATGGCTTTCCCCAATCGTTTTTTCTTTACTTGCACCCCGGTATCGGATATTTTCGGCATTGCGACGGTACGCCGAAAACCGAACGGCGGGACGCGGCGCTCCGGGACGAAGGCATGCGGCGGGGGAACGGAATGGAGGCGAAAAAAGCCATAATCTGCGTCGACGACGAAGCGATAATCGTGCTGTCGCTCAAGCAGGAACTCCAGAGCAGGCTCGGAGACGAGTACGTTTACGAATGCGCCATGAGCGCCGACGAGGCTCTACAGATCATCGACGAGCTTCATGCTGAAGATGTGGCCGTAATCCTCGTAATTTCGGACTGGCTGATGCCGGGCATCAAGGGCGACGAATTCCTCATCCGATTGAAGAAAGCGCACCCCGAAATCAAATCGATCATGATCACCGGACACGCCGACGACGCGGCGGTCGACCGGGTTCTCGCGGAGGCCGGAGCGAACGCGGTGCTCAAAAAGCCCTGGAGCACCGAGGAACTCATCACCGAGGTGAGCGCCTGCCTGGCCGGCACCGCGAACGAGCATCAGGGATGAGCCGTACCCCGTCATCCTTCCACCAAACAGATGGAGGTTTACCATGAAGGCGAACGCAATAACACGACGGACGATGCTGAAGCTCGGCGCGGCCGCCGCCGGAGGCGCGGCCATCGGCTACGCCGGGTTCAACGCGATCGGAAAGTTCGCCGGCGGCACCGATGAAGTCTTCGCCTCCGGCCGGACCGGACCGCTCCCCATGGAGAAGCTCAAGGCTTTCCCCGGGAAGCGCCCCAACATCGTCCTCATCCTCTGCGACGACATGGGCCAGGGCGACCCCGGCTGTTACGGCAATACCGTCGTGCGCACGCCGAACATCGACCGCCTGGCGCGGGAGGGCGTGCGCTTTACCGAATTCTACGCCTCGGCCTCGCTCTGCACGCCCTCGCGCGCGGGGCTCCTCACGGGGCGTTATGCGATACGCACGGGGCTCATCTTCCCGCTGCAGTCGGGCGGCCAGCCCGTCATCGCGCGCGTATTGCAGTCGCTCGCGCGCGGCATCGGCAGGCTCGGCGCCTTCGACATGACGGTGAAGAGCTTCGTGGACGGCCTTCCCGCCGACGAGATCACCATAGCCGACGGCCTGCGCCTGGCGGGCTACCGGACCATGGCGATCGGCAAGTGGCACCTCGGCGATTTCAGCAAGGACGCCGGGTATCACCCC
>JADFDB010000188.1 GCA_018263175.1 Spirochaetota bacterium | reverse complement strand
GGCGCAAAAATCCCCCGCCTCGGCGGGGGATTTTTGCGTCCGTAATACGGCGCGCCTACATCTGATCGTCAAGCGGAACCGGAACATCTTCCCCGGATTCGTCCGGCGGCAGTTCTCCCTCGGGCTGATCGTCGGAGGGAGCCTCGTCGATTCCGGGATTGTCTTCGGGGACATCCTCGTCGGGCGCGGCCTCCATACGGATCGCTCCCTGCTCGATCAGCTTTTCATCCGACGACGCGGGCGCTTCCTTTACCGGGTTGAGCAGCGGAATCTTCAAGGCCTGGCCCGGCTTGATGAGATGGGGGTTGCGGATGGTGTCCCGGTTGGCTTCGTAGATGCGCCTCCACAGACGCGGGTTCCCGTAGTACCGCTCGGCTATCCGCCACAGGCAATCGCGGCGCGCGGGATTGTACTTGACCCGGTACGTTTTGTATTCCTTCCCGCCCTGTTCTCCGTCCCCGGCCACAGCGCCCCTGTCCTTCCCGGCGGCGATCGTGCCGGTCTTTTTCGCGCCTGCGACCGATGCGGCGAGCCGTCCGGCCTCGGCCGAGAGGACCATCGACTCGCGATAGCGGCCCTGCTCGTGGGCCTCCTTCGCGCGGACAAGCGACTCCTTCGACGCCGCGAGCTCGTCTTTGGCGTAGCGTGCCCCCTCGGACTTCCCGGCCCTCTCCACCGAAGCCTCCGCCGCGGCAAGGTCGTCGGCGGACGAGCCTTTCAACGCGTCGAGATAGGCTTCGTCCGCGCTCGTCTTCGCGATGGCGACCGCCGCGAACCCCTTCTTGAGCTGGAGTCCATCAAGCGCTTCCGACGCCGTCTTGTTGTTTTCCTCCGCGGTCTTCAGCTTTTCGGGAGAGTGCTTGCGCGCGTTGTACTTCTCGGCCTCGGCAATCACGGAAGCGACCTCCGCTATCGCCTCTTTTAATATGGTGCGCTTGCCGAGCGCTGAATTCCGCGCGCTCTTCGCCAGCTTGTCGGCTTCGAGGGCCGCCTGGTACGATTCGTAGTATTTCTTGCTTTCGAAGCTTTCGCCCGCGTTCTGGAACGCGGCCTGCGCGCGTTCGTATTCGTCCTTCGCGAGCATGTCGGCGCCGGCCTCATCGGCCTCGCCAAGGCTCTTCTCGGCTATTTCCATCGTATCCCGGGCGAGAAGCGGCATTGATTTTTCGTACGCCTCGCGCGCCTTTGCGAACGAATCGAGGGCGCCCTGCTTCGCCTTCTCCAGCTCGTCGCCCTTAATGAAGTCGTGCGTCCCGAGGAGGAGCTTCTTCGCCTCCTCCATCTCGGCGGGGGCATACTTGTCGGCCCGGACCGACTCGGCCCTCGTAATCTCCATCCTCGCGAGCGACATCTCGCGGACCGGTATGGGCTCTCCACAGCCGAGCGCGAGCGCGGCCATTATGATAATTCCGATGACGGCTGCCGTCTTACGTTGTCTGTTCATTGCTGGTCCCCAACCATTATTTTCTTCCGGTCTGCCCGTACCGGCGGCGGTCCATGCGGAGGACCACCCGGAATCAGGTTATGCGAAGTACTTATTGAACGAATCGAGAGCGTCCTCTTCCGAATCGTATATATCGAAGAAAGAGGTAAGCTTGGTGAGTTCAAACACCTTCCGTACCGAGGCGTAAACATTGATGATCTTCAGCCCGCCCTGGTATTTTTTCAGGTTCGAAAGGCTCGATATCAGGGCGCCTATGCCGGAGGAATCGATATAGGATACCTTTTCCAGGTTGATGATCACGTTGTATTTCTGTTCCTCGATGAGCCTGTTTATTATATCTTTTATCTCCGGTGCGTTGTACAGGTCTATTTCGCCGGCAATATCCAGCACGACGACTTCGCCCTTCGTACGCTTGGTTATGTCCATGTGCGCTCGCTCCTTCCTGAAATTACCGCCGTCGACGCCGGAACCGGAACAGCCTTATATACTATTTGTTTTCGGACGTCTGTCAATAGAAATAATTTTGGGGCAGGGCAAAATATTTGTTAAACTGCTACCAAATATTTGTTTAACTTCCGCTGAAGGCCGCCCTCCATTTACGCGAGGTCGCGGAGAAGCCGCCGGAGCCGATGGCGGATTGTATTTCATCCATGAAATTTTTCATAAAATACAGGTTATGGTACGTATTATAGACCAGCGCCGCGATCTCGCCCGCGCGATAGATGTGCCTCAGGTACGCCCGGCTGAAATTCCGGCAGACATAACAGGAGCATCGCGGATCGAGCGGGGAGAAATCCTCCTCATACCGCGCGGCCTTGATGTTGAGCCTGCCCTCGGAGGTATAGAGCGTGCCGTTTCGCGCAATTCGCGTGGGCATGACGCAGTCGAACATATCCACGCCGCACTCTATGGCGTCCAGCATCTCGATCGGACTGCCCACCCCCATCATGTACCGGGGCTTGTCGTCGGGAAGGAGGGAGAGCGTCACCGCGGTCATCTCCCGATAGAGCTCCTTCGGCTCGCCGACCGAAAGCCCTCCCACGGCGAACCCCGGGAAGTCCATCTCGCAGAGCCGCCCGGCGCATTCCACACGCAGGTTTTCGTACACGCCCCCCTGCACGATCGCGAAAAGTGCCTGCTTTTCGGTGTCGAACCGGCCGCGCCAGTAGTCATACGATTCCCTCGCCCAGTCGACGGTGCGCTTCACCGCCGAGCGCGCCTCCGCCTCCAAAACGGGGTACTCGGCACAGTGGTCCAGCACCATCATGATATCGGAGCCGATGACGCGCTGGATGTTCAGTACCGTCCGGGGCGTAAACAGGTGGCGCGAACCGTCGATGTGCGACCTGAACTCGACGCCGTGGTCGTGGAGTTTCCTGAGCGCCGAGAGGGAAAAAACCTGAAAGCCGCCCGAATCGGTCAGGATGGGAAGCTCGCAGCTCATGAAGCGGTGAAGGCCGCCCGCCTTTTCCAGCACGCCGATACCCGGCCGCATATAGAGGTGATAGGTGTTCGAAAGGATGATATCGAAACCGATCTCTGCGATGTCACGAAGTCCAAGAGCCCTGACGGCGGCCCGTGTCGCCACCGGCATGAACACGGGCGTGTGCACGACCCCGCGGGAGGTGATGAGCTCCCCCCTGCGCGCATTCGTGAGCGCATCGCGCCCGAGCACCCTGAATTCCATACCATGCTTTCTTCACGCGCCGCCCTCTTTGTCAATCAGTTTCTCCCGCCGTGAAAACCCTCAATTGGACAAGCTGTTGCATGACCGGGAAAGCCCGCAATTCCTGAGACGGCACCCCGCCGGGGACGTGTAAAAAAATCTCATTGACCCGAAAGCGATGCGCTATAATTATCGTTTCATTCAATAAAACCGACGCCTCAGCGCGCCGGACGACGCGATCGAAATTCAATGTCCGAGCTCAATCGAAAAGCCGAAACCCTCTACCGGATCATCGTCTCAGCCAACCAGGCGGAAGATCTCGGTTCGCTCCTCGAGGCGATACTCAAATCGACCCTCGAGATGGTCGATTTCGACGCGGGCGCTATCTATCTCCTCAACGAAAAGCGCGAGACCGTCGCGCTCCACTGCCATCGCGGCCTTTCGCCCGGCTTCATCGAGGAGGTACGACGGTACTCGATAAACGATCCGTACTCAGGGCATCTGTTCGTTGAGAAAAAGCCCCTGTACATCGAGAACTTCCACGAATTCAAACCTGACAGGGCCCGGAAATACGGCATCGCGAGCGTCGCCATCATCCCGCTCATCTACCGCGACAGGGCCATCGGAAGCCTGAACCTTTCACGAAC
>JADFDB010000187.1 GCA_018263175.1 Spirochaetota bacterium | reverse complement strand
GCCGATATAGGACCATACGACGACGCCCAGAATCGAGAAGACATAAGGCAGCGACACCACGTACCAGAGATCGGAGAACGGCAGCCCGCGCTCCTGGGTGAAGTAGGTCGGCAGCCAGTTGAGAAGCCCGTGCGCAATCGCGTTGTTGAGTATGCCCCCCAGAAGCGCGACCCAGAAGGTCAGGCTGGAGAGAAAGGGCTTCACCTGGCTCCAGAAACTTCCCCCCTCCGCCGTCTCGTCCTTCTCCATTCCGGTCTCTATGTACGAAACCTCGGCGCTCGTTATCCGCGGGTGTTTCCGCGGGGTATCGTGGATGAAATACCATATGAGCGGAAGCGACACGAAAATTCCGATACCCCCCAGGATCACGAACATAACGCGCCATCCCGCCGCGTCGACGATCGGCACCAGAAAAATCGGCCCCAGTATCGAGGCCACGAAGATGCCGACCACGTAGATGCCGTTGCCGCGCGAGCGCTCATTGGCGGGAAACCACTCCTTGGTGAGCGTGTTCATCATAGGGAAGTGGATCCCCTCGCTCAGGCCCAGGAAGATGCGGGTGATGATAAACGGAACGAACATCAGGCCGAGCACGCCGCCGAGCGCGGTAAAGATTGACCATAGAACGACAATGCACAGCAGGCTCTTCCTCGGCCCGAACCTCTCGCCGAGCGGGCTTATGAATATGTTGGCCAGGCCGTAGGCGACGTAGAAGATGCTCATAAGCAGCCCGCCGTACTCGCCGGTCTGGGCCTTGGTCCAGCCATAGGTTTCGGCGATCTTGGGCAGGGCCAGATTGATGTTACCCCGGTCGAGATAGCCGATGAAGACGGTAACCATTAAAACAAGCGGGATCTGCCAGCGGATTCGGCCTGTTTGCGTAGTGCCGTCCGCCGTGGTGTGTGATGATTGCATGGTTCCTCCGAAGTGGTCCGGAGCCGCCGGGCGCCATCTCACCGGAGAGGGGGGCATCCCGGACATCCGGCCCGTGGTGTAGATCCAGATAGAACTGACAGCAATTACAGTGGAAAGTAGGAAGTCCTACTATCTACATGGGACTTATGATAGGGAAGGTATTTTTGTCAAGTTATTAATTGTCGGCCAGGCCGGAAATTGTGTGCCTTATGCCTTGAGCTCCGGCCGATCGCGGTAGAGCTCGAGCGCCTGCGGGTTCGCGAGAGCGTCGCGGTTGGTGACCGGCCTGCCCTCGATGACGTTTTTCACCGCGAGCTCCACCTTCTTCATATTGATGGTATAGGGGATATCGTCTATCGCGATGATCTTAGCCGGAACGTGCCGCGGCGTGGTGTTCTCGCGGATGGTCTTCTTTATCCGGGCCGCGAGCTCGTCGGTGAGCGCGCACCCCTCCCGGAGCTTTACGAAGAGCACCACGCGCACGTCGTTCTCCCAGGACTGGCCCACCACGAGCGAGTCGTGAATCTCCTCGATCGTTTCCACCTGGCGGTAGATCTCGGCGGTGCCGATGCGCACCCCGCCCGGATTGAGCGTGGCATCCGACCTTCCATAGATCACGACACCGCCGCTTTCGGTTATCTCGATAAAATCGCCGTGCCGCCAGACGCCGGGGTACACGTCGAAATAGGCCCTGTGGTATTTGGAGCCATCGGGATCGTCCCAGAAATAGATCGGCATGGACGGAAACGACGCGGTGCAGACGAGCTCGCCCTTCTCTCCGAGCAACGGCCTCCCGTCCTCGCCGAAGGCTTCCACCTTCATGCCGAGTCCCCGGCACTGGAGCTCCCCGCGGTACACCGGTCCCATGGGATTGCCGAGCGCGAAGCAGCCGTTGATGTCGCTGCCTCCGGAGATGGACGAAAGGCACAGGTCGCGCTTTATCTCGCGGTAGACGTAATCGAAGCCCTCCACGGCGAGCGGCGAGCCGGTTGAGAGCAGCGCCTTGAGCGCGGGCAGATTGAAGTCGTGCGCGGGGCGTACGCTCTCCTTTTCTATCGCCGCGATGTAGCGCGCGCTCGTGCCGAATATGCTGATCTTCTCCTCTTCGGCCATTTTGAAGAGGGCCGAGGGGCCGGGATGAAAGGGAGAGCCGTCAAAGAGCACGATGGTCGCTCCGAGGGAAAGCGAGCATACCAGCCAGTTCCACATCATCCAGCCGCAGGTCGTAAAATAGAAGATGACGTCATCCCTCTTTACATCGCTGTGCAGACACAGCTCTTTCATCTGATGGAGAAGGATGCCCCCCGCGCCCTGGACCATGCACTTCGGCAGGCCCGTCGTGCCGGAGCTGTACATAATATAGAGCGGATGCTCGAAGGGAAGCTGCTCGAACGCGAGATGGGCCGATGAAGACGTGAAGTCCCGGTAATGCACGGCGTTCGGCACCGCGGCGATGTCGGGATAATCGCTCGCATAGGGCACCACTACGACCTTCTCTATGGAGGGGAGCTTTTCGAGGATGTGCCGCATGCGATCGAGCGAATCGACGGTCTTGCCGTTGTAAAAGTAGCCGTCGGCCATGAAGATGAGCCGCGGCCTGATCTGGCCGAAGCGGTCGAGCACGCCCTTTATGCCGAAGTCCGGCGAGCACGACGACCAGAGCGCCCCGATGCTCGCGGCCGAGAGCATAGCGACCACCGTCTCGGGCATATTGGGCATGAACCCGGCGACGCGGTCGCCGGCGGCAATGCCCATCGCGCGCATGCCCGCGGCACAGCGCTCCACGGCCTCGAAGAGTTCGGCGTAGCTCATCTCCCTGCGCGAGCCGTTTTCGCTTCGGAACACGAGGGCCGTCCGGGCATCGCGGTGACGGAGCAGGTTCTCGGCGAAGTTGAGCTCGGCGCCCGGGAACCATTTCGCTCCGGGCATCTTGTCCCCATCCACCAGAATATCATCGTATGGCCGCGAGTGGATGACGTCCATGAATTCCCAGATGGACCGCCAGAATCCGGGGATATCGTCTATCGACCAGCGGTACAGCGCGCCGTAGTCGCCGAAATTATTCCCACGCGTTTCGTTGACGTAACGCAGGTACCGGTACATCTCCGTCGATTCAATCCGCTCCCTGCTCGGCCTCCAGACGATCTCCCGCTTTTCCATCCCGTACCTCCCCGTGTTTAGAAACCACAAAGCTGATTTTTTCCGGCTGTGCCGTGCGCATTCATATCCACGATATCACGGGCCGCCGATAAACGCAATTTCATTTGGCACGGGGCGGAAAATAGTGCTCAGCGCAGGCGGGCGGACCTGAACCAACGCATCCGAAAAAAATCCTCGCTCATAAAAAAATTAGCTTACACCGGCAGCGATATTTGTATATATAGCAGGTGGGAGCGACTCTGCGAATGTCCGTAATCAAGGAATTGCAACCGCGCGCATCCCGCCGAATATTTGGACAGCCATGATGGGGCATGATGAAACGCAGTGAAACCACCGCCGCACGGCGGAACAGAGTGCTCTTCCGGGCAATTTCCACCGGCTTCTGCCTCTTCATCCTGAATGCGGCGACGGCCTCCCATGCCATGCCGCCGCATCCGGATCTGTTGAAGGACAAAGCGACCCGTGGAAAGCTCGAACTTCGCGCCTCATCCCGAATGCCTTTGAGTATGAGGCGCATTGACGCGCCGCGCCGGGCCTTCCCGACCACCGGCACGCGCAAGGTGCTTCTCCTCATGATCGGCTATAGCGATAAGCCTTTCGATGGCGGGGATACGGCGGAATTTTACGAAAAGCTGCTGAACGGCGAGAATGAGGATGCGCTCAGTTTCAGGAAATACTACCGCGAC
>JADFDB010000186.1 GCA_018263175.1 Spirochaetota bacterium | reverse complement strand
ATGAGAAAGACCGGATTCGATAACGAGAAATATCTGCGCGAACAGAAAGAGGCCATCCTTGAGCGGGTGCGGACCTTCGACAACAAGCTCTACCTCGAATTCGGGGGAAAACTGCTGTACGACTATCACGCGGCGAGGGTGCTTCCGGGATTCGATCCGAACGTCAAGATGCGCCTGCTGCGCGAGCTCAGCGACCGCGCCGACATCATCCTCTGCATCTACGCCGGCGACATCGAGCGCAAGAAGGTGCGCGCCGACTTCGGCATCACCTACGACGCCGACGCGCTCAAACTCATCGACGACCTCAAGGACCGGGGCATCGACATCTGCGCGGTCGTGATCACCCGTTACGAAGACCAGCCCTCGTCGGCCATCTTCAGGAAAAAGCTGGAGCGGCAGAACGTGCGGGTGTACACCCATCGCTTCACGCGTGGCTATCCCACCGACGTGGACCTGGTCGTGAGCGATGACGGGTACGGCGCGAACGAGTATATCGAGACTAAAAGCCCGCTCGTGGTCGTAACGGGCCCCGGTCCGGGGAGCGGTAAGATGGCGACCTGCCTCTCGCAGGTGTATCACGACCACAGGCGCGGCCGAAGCAGCGGCTATGCGAAGTTCGAGACCTTTCCGATCTGGAGCCTCCCGCTCAAGCACCCGGTCAACCTGGCCTACGAGGCGGCCACCGCCGACATCGCCGATTACAACCTCATCGACCCGTTTCACCTCGAGGCGTACGGCGAGATCGCCATCAACTACAACCGCGACGTGGAGTCGTTCCCCGTGCTCCGGCGCATCCTCGAGAAGATCGGCGGCTCGAAGACCGCGTATAAGTCGCCCACGGACATGGGGGTAAACCGGGCCGGCTTCGGCATAATCGACGACGAAGTGGTGCGCGAGGCCGCGCGCCAGGAGGTTGTCAGAAGATACTTCCGCTACTCGTGCGAATACGTTATGGGCTTCGTGGAGCGGGAGACCGTACAGCGCGTGGAGCTCCTCATGAAGGAGCTCGAGATAGCGCCCGAGAGCCGGCCGGTGTTCATGCCGGCGAGGAAGGCCGCGCTCGAGGCAAAGGACACGGGCAAGGGAAACGAGGGGATCTTCTGCGGCGCGGCGATCGAGCTTCCCGACGGTTCGATCGTCACGGGTAAGAACTCGCCGCTCCTGCACGCGGCGGCGAGCCTCGTGCTCAACGCGGTGAAAAAGCTCGCGGACATCCCGGACCGCATCCCCCTTCTCTCGCCGCACATCATCGATTCCATAATGCGTTTGAAGGGTAATATACTCGGCTCGAAGACGCTGAGCCTCGACCTCGAGGAGACGCTCATTGCGCTCTGCATCAGTGCCGAGGCCAATCCGACGGCGCTCATCGCCATGGAGAAGCTCACCGAGCTCAAGGGATGCGAGATGCACATGACGCACATCCCCTCGCCCGGCGACGACGCAGGGCTTCGCAAGCTCGGGATCAACTGCACGTCGGAGCCGAATTTCTCGACGAAGAACCTGCTCGATATCTGAAGGGGCGTCGCGGATGCGCGCGGGGACCGGAACGAAAGGAAGGCCGGAGCGGCCTTCCTTTCGCGCGTACGGGCTATCGCGGTACGATGGGCAGGATGAGCCGCGACGGGCGTTCCCGGTCGTGGAACACGGTCTGGCGTGCCTTGACGGTCGCGGCGGTGGTGCCGTTGTCCTCGCCGGTCTGGAGGTTTCGTCCATACTCGGGGAAGTTCGATCCGGCTATCTGAAGCCGTATGCGGTGTCCTTTTTTAAAGAGCATGCTCGTGTTACCCACCTCGATTTCGAACTTGTACACCCGGTCTTTTTCGAGCGGCGACGGCTTTACGAGCGACATCCGGTTGCTCGCGCGATACACTGCGGACTGAACGTTCACCGAGACGCCGTCGGGCCGCACCTCCGCGAGCTTTACGGCGAAGTCGGTATCGCGCGCCGACGATGAGGCGTAGAGCACGAGCTTCACCGGGCCGGTGACCTCCGTGTCCGCGGCGAGCGGCGCGGTGGTATAAACGAGCACGTCGTCGCGCGACTCGACCTCGCGCTGATTGAAGGGGCCGGCCTTGAGCTTTCCGAAGATGGAGGTCCCGCCGACGCTCGGCACCGGGTTCTCCGGGTCGGCAACGTACGAGTCGGGCTTTCCGGCCTTCGGGGCCGTTTCGGAAAGGATACCGTCGCCCTTGGCCGAGTTGGCCTTTCCCTCGCTCCGTAGATAGTACGCCGCGAAGCGAGTCTGCGCGGGCGGCCACTCCTTTTCGGCGCGCCATTCGTTTGCGCTCATCGTGAAGAAGCGAACGGGTCCCTCGTCGAGGATGCCGTTCTTCTCGCCCTTCAGCCAGTAGTCGAACCATGCGAGGATCGTTCGCACCTGTTTCATGAACGAGGCCTGTTTGCCGAAATCGGCGTCCGCAAACTTCGATTTCGAGGCATGGGTCCACGGCCCGACGAGGAGCACGCTCCGGCGCGCCTCGTCGCTCCCGCCCGCAGCCTTCATGCGTTTGAAGTCCTCAATCGCCAGGTTGAGGTAGTAATCGTACCAGCCGTCGATGATGAGCGCCGGCGCCTGAATGGCGGCCACTTTATCGTCCACGCGCACGCGGTCCCAGTACGGCCCCGGCCGCGGATGATTGATCCAGTCGTTATAGGCGGGGATGTCGGCCCCGAGCGAATCGTCGGCCTTGATGAGCGGGAGCGTGCGCACGGCCCTGTCCCAGTCCACACCCTCGGCGCTCTGCGCGCGCTTCGGGGCGTTTTCGTAGTGCCATACGAGCACGTCGTTGATCCGGAAAATACCGTTGTAGATCCAGCGCGGGTAGACGTCCTGGCTGGTCACGATGGGGACCATGGCCTTGAGGTAGGTGCTCTGCAGCGGGGCGGGGAGCCACTGCGTGGAGCCCCAGTAGGAGAAGCCGTAGGTGCCGACCTTCCCTGTGCTCCAGTTCTGCGTGCCCGCCCATTCTATGGTGTCGTATCCGTCCTTCGCCTCGTAACTATAGGGATAGAACTCGCCCTCGGAGTCGAACTTGCCGCGCACATCCTGCACGATGAACACATACCCCTGCGAGGCGAAGAGGCTCGCGGTGAACGAGTATTTGTGACCCGGATTGTGCTTGCCGTACATGGTGCGCAGCAGAATCACCGGGTACCTCCCTTCATTCGACGGGCGGTAGAGGTCGGCGGAAAGGCGCACGCCGTCGCGCATGGGAACCATCACGTCCTTCTGCACGGTGACCGAGTGGGCGGGGGCCGGCAGGCCGAGGTACCAGGCGATGAGGCGCCATTGCATGCACCAGGCCACAACGGCGCAGAGTGCGAGCATGATGACGATAGAGGCGGTTGTTTTGAGGATGCGCGAACGCGACGAATTCATGATGACCTCCTTAAATGGTGCGGTTGGCGTTGCGATCGTCAGGTATGGTATGGAGGGCCGGTCGATAAAACAAGAACATTTAGGCACGGAGCCGCCGCCCGTTTTCGGGTGAGCCCGATCGTACGAGCCGAGGCCGGTCCACGCGTTCCGAAAAACGAGTATTCCGGGATGCAGATAGTTCAGACTTGGTGCGAATCTCGGGAATATATAGTTTTGATGGGTATCCAATAGGCTTTAAATAGTAATCGTTCCGATTATCACTTTTTTCAAGAGTGACGGATTATTTGCTTTACAGGCGGCCGGTCAATGCATATGCTGTCGGAAGTAAGGGGAACAACGTACTATACAAACCGACCTTCTGAGTGCCCCCGCCCGGTTCTTTAATAGAG
>JADFDB010000185.1 GCA_018263175.1 Spirochaetota bacterium | reverse complement strand
TCCTGGGCTTTCTCGTCCCAGCAGTCGATCAGGAGCTGGCGTTTGTAGCGTTGCAGGTCGTCCGTGGGGAGCATCGGTGCCTCCATGCCGGTATGATATGTGTCGATCGGAAGTGGTAGCCGTAAAAGAGGCCGGACGCAAGCACATTTCAGCGGTCCGGGGAACGCGGTTATCTGAAAAAAAATGGACAGCCCGCCCGCTTCGTTAGTATATTGCATAGTAACCTTATCACCAGGAGATATGAAATGGCGGATTCGATCACGAAGGATATGACGTTCGGTGAGCTTATCAAAAAGCATCCCAAGGCGGGGCCGGTCCTTGCGGGTTATGGCCTTCATTGCATAGGATGCCACATAGCGACCGTCGAGACCCTCGAGCAGGGCGCCCGGGCGCATGGTTTGAACGACTCCGATATCAGTAAAATGCTGTCGGACCTGAATGCCGTGGCGGGATGATTCCGGTATCTGTTCAATAAAAAAGCGAGGTTTAATGACCTCGCTTTTTTTGTTTGTAAGCGGTGGTGAGGGAAGGATTCGAACCTTCGAAGGCTTCGCCGGCAGATTTACAGTCTGCTCCCTTTGGCCGCTCGGGAACCTCACCTGTGAGCTGGCGAGAGGAATCGAACCCCCAACAAGCTGATTACAAATCAGCTGCTCTACCGATTGAGCTACGCCAGCAAGCTCAATGTGCTACCCTTCTATTTGATAAAAAATGAGTGTCAATACTTTTTTTCAGGCCATGGTCGGAAAAAACCTCCGGCGTGCCGTTGTCCCGCCGCGCCTGCGGCATACAGGGCAATATATTATTGACAGGGCTGCGCGAAAAATGCTTTAATGCCTTCTGGTTGACCGGTTACGTGCAGTTTGACATGGTAGGCTTGTTGCGAATTCCGGGAGCATCGGGTTTCCCACCGCCCCGGCGGGAGGAGAGGTGTCGTATTTCCCGGTTATACAGCAACTTTATATTTGAAAAGCTGTGAGGACCTTTCTCTATGGGGAATTCAGATAATCGTTGGTCACGTTTACGCCCCCGCGGCGAGCGATCCTGATGCAGAGGCCTGAATGAACGCACGATTGCTTCCGTTTGCCGGAGCCATACTAATTTTTTACGCCGGCTTGCTGCACGCTGAAACAAGAAAACTGACAAGGGAGGATTGTGTCACCATCGCCCTCGAAAACCATCCGGCCGTGATGATGCTTGCGGAGGAGCAGAAAAAAGCGGCGGCGAACTACCGTTTCTCGAAAGCCCCCGACAGGATACAGGTCAATGGAGAGGTCAAAACCGCCGAGTATCTGAAACCCGAGTCGTCATCATCGGGATTCAACGTTCCCGGCAGGGACACCACCATAGGTATCTTTGCCGGGGCGTCGGCCATCTATAATCTCATCGACCCCAATGTATCGAGGAAACAGGAGGCCGCCAAGCTCATCATCGACATGTCCAAGATGAACGAGATCAAGGAAAGGTCGACCATCGTGTTGAACGCGAAAGCCGCCTATTACACGTACAATATGGCGATCGAGGATGTGCGACTTCGCGAGAGGCTGCGGGACAAATACAGGGTAAAGCTCGAAACGACTACCATTCTCTTCAGGAACGGTCAACGGCCCATTCTCGACGTCACCAAGGCCGATGTGGATCTCGCGTCGGCCACACTCGAATATGAAAAGGCGAGAAACCAGGAAAGCCTTGCCAAGATTGAGCTGCTTGCGGCGCTGGGGGTGATGGACGAGGATATCGATGTTGCGCCGCTCGCAATCGAAGCGCTTCCGTCGGTGCGTTTTTCCGTCGCCGAGCTCTACAATCTCGCGGAAAATCATCACCCGGAGCTTCGCATAGCCAGGCTCGGCAGGGAGATCCAGCGTATCAACATAGAGGTGGAACGCTCGGCCGGAAGCATCAGGGTTGATCTGATGGCGTCCCTCGGCTTCGAGAACAAGAACCTCGCCGGCCTCGATTCAATGCAGGACAATGTAAAGACCTCAAACTGGGAGCCGACCTTTCACGCGGGCATTCAGGCCCGCGTTCCGATCTACACGGGAGGGGCGATAACGGCCCGGGTCAATGCCGCTGAAGCGGAGTACAATAAATCGATTTACGGTGAGAAGCAGATTCTCCTGGGCGTGAAGGCCCTGTTGCGCAACTATGTCCAGGGCCTTGATGAAATAAAGAAGCAGATTGAGCTTTCCCGTCTCATGAAGATCAACGCCGAAAAACATCTTTCGCTTGCGCAAAAAAGCTACGACGCCGGGGTCGGCTCTCAGTTGTCCCTTCAGGATGCCGAGACGGCAGTCCTTGATGCCGAGCTGTTTTCGGCGAGGGCTCGCTATGAGTACCTCACCATCCTTGCCAGGTTGTCGAAGACCGTCGGTCTCGAGGAGGAATATCTATGCAGAAAATAGATTTCGCCAGGTTCATACCAAGAAAGAAATCAACGATCGCCGCCGCTGCGGCGGTGTCGATACTCCTCCTGTATCTTATTGTACGCGGGTGTTCAGGCTCTTCCGATGTCGTCTACCGTTATGCAAAAGTGAGCAAGGGGAATATTACTAAAACCGTCTCGGTTACCGGCACTCTCGACGTTCTGAACTCCTATCGTGTGATGAGCAAGATCAACGGCGTGGTGAACAGGGTGCTGGTGGATTTCAACCAGGCCGTGGGGAAGGGACAGCTGCTTGCGACGGTCGATTCCACCGAAATCGATCAGGAGATGTCGAGGGTGCTCGCGCAACTGGAGCGGGCGAAACTCGACCTGACGGGCGCGAAAGCCGATATCGAGACGAAAAGAGACCTCATTAAAGAAAACCTTATTTCGAGAAAGGAGCTGGAACAGGCCGAGCTCAATTACAAAAAGTTCGCCGCACAATACCGACAGTTCCATGTGGAATACGAAATCGCCCTGAGAAACAAAAACTACACACGGATAGTCTCGCCGGCGTCGGGGACCATCATATCGATGGAAATAAATCCGATGGACGTGGTCGCCGTCAATAAACCGCTGTTTGTTATCGTCGAGGATTTGCGGAAGATGTACCTGACCATAAACGTGGACGAGTCCGATATCGGCAAAATTGCCAGTGGGCAGCGGGTGACCTTTACCGTGAGCGCGTTTCCCAACACCACCTTCGAGGGGAAAATCGATCAGGTGCGGCTTAACCCGGCCACGCAGCACGGAATTGTAGTATATCAGTCCATCGTGATCTGCGAGAATCCCGAGCTGAAGCTGAAGCCCGGAATGACCGCCACGGCCACGGTCGTGGTCGCGAAACGGGAAAATGTAATGCGCGTACTCAACGAGGCGTTTATCGTTTCGCCGGTCGAGGTGAAGGGCGATTTCGATCGGAAGTATGTCTGGAAGAAACGAGGCAGAGTGGTCGAGGAGCTCCCCGTTAAAAAGGTCACGGTTAAAACGGGGCTTGTAGGGGACGCGTTTACCGAGATCGTTTCCGACAGGATCAGTGTCGGCGATGAGGTCCTAGTGCGGATTGAAAAAAAGTTCAAGCTCTGATACGGCATTCAGGAAGCCATGAGAAAGGTCATCGAGGTAAGGGACCTCGTAAAAACGTATTTCATCAGCGAGGAGGTCAGCGTCCAGGCGATCAAGGGCATCTCCCTCTCGGTGGAAAAGGGTGAGTTTCTCGCGATAATGGGGGCCTCCGGCTCGGGGAAGTCGACCTTCATGAATATCCTTGGATTTCTCGATACGCTAAGCTCGGGGAGCTATCGTCTCGACGGCGTTGAGCAGGCGTCGCTCGACGACGACCGGAAGGCGGAA
>JADFDB010000184.1 GCA_018263175.1 Spirochaetota bacterium | reverse complement strand
CACGAAGGTTTTCACCCGCCGGCGGCGGAAGAAGCCCGGATGTTTCCAAGTTTTGCAACAACTCTATCCATAGCTGCTATCAGGGACGATAGCTGAAAATTCAAGGAGGAACGATATGATCATAAACCACAACGTGAGCGCGATATTCGCCCACCGTACTCTCAAATTCCACGACTGGAACATCACGCAGGACATCGAGAAGCTATCGTCGGGCATGCGGATCAACAAGGCGGGCGACGATGCGTCCGGGCTTGCCGTTTCCGAAAAGATGCGCTCCCAGATCAGCGGCCTCCGTCAGGCGGAACGCAACACCGAAGACGGCATGTCCATGATCCAGACCGCCGAGGGATATCTGCAGCAGACCCACGACATCCTTCAGCGCATACGGGTGCTCGCCGTACAGTCGGCCAACGGTATCTATACCCCCGAAGACCGCCAGCAGATACAGGTGGAAATCTCCGAGCTCGTCGACGAGATCGATCGCATCTCCTCGCAGGCGGAATTCAATAAGATGAAGCTCCTCACGGGGTCGTTCGCGCGCCTGCACCCGACGGCTTCGATGTGGTTCCACATGGGCCCGAACATGCACCAGCGCGAGCGGGTGTTCATCGAGACCATGACCACGGCGGCCCTGGGGCTACGCAACCCCACCGTTCTCACCTTTATTTCGATCTCGACGCCCGGCAAGGCGAATGCGGTCATCGGTATTGCCGACGAGGCGCTGCGCATCATCTCCAAACAGCGGGCCGACCTCGGCGCCTACTACAACCGGCTCGAGCACGCGGCAAAGGGCCTCATGAACGCCTACGAAAACGTACAGGCTTCGGAAAGCCGCATACGCGACACCGACATGGCCGAGCAGATGTCATCGTTCGTGCGCTATCAGATTCTCACCCAGGCAGCGACGGCCATGCTCGCGCAGGCCAACACCAAGTCGCAGACCGTTTTGCAGTTGTTACGATAAGTCCTGAGCCAGCATCGCAGTACCATTCAAAAAGCCGGGCTCTCCCACCCGGCTTTTTTATTTGTCGCTGTGTTTCAGCGCTTATCTTGTCTTCGCTGTTTTTTTCTTCGAAGCCGTTTTTTTAACCGACGCCTTTCCCCTGGCCGGTCTGCCGACCGCCTTTTTGAGCTTTTTCGCCGGTGCCTTCTTCGCCGTTTTCGCTTTCTTCACCGTCTTCGCGGGCTCGGCCGACTTCGCCCCCAGCCGCGCCGCGATCCATTTCGCCACGACGTCGAGTACTTTCTTCCGCTCGGACGGCGTCTCGTTCATGGTTTCATGATACAGGTCGGGAAAGATGTGGAGCTCCTTGTCCTTCCCCGGCGTGGATGCCGCGGCGTAGACCTTTTCGCTGCCGCGGTAATCGACCATTTTGTCTCCCTTCCCATGGATAACGAGCAGAGGCATCCGCAGCTCCGATGCGCGGCGCAGGCATTCCTCCCCGGTCGCGATGAATTCCGCGTACCAGCGCGCCGTCACCCGATCGTGGACCAGCGGGTCCTTTATATAGGCATCGACCGTCGCGCGGTCGTGCGAGAGGTCGTCGGTATTGAGCTCGTTGCCCATGGAGAGCGTGGGAATATATCGTGAGAAGAAGAGCCCCATCTTTTTCTTCCACGCGGGCACCTGTACGGCGGGCACCAGCCCGGCCGAAGAGAGCACGAGCGCCTTCATGTCGGCCGGGTATGTCAGCGCGTACTTCATGGCGATAAGCCCGCCCAGGCTGTGTCCGAGCAGTACCAGTGGAAGTCCGCGATATTCATCTTTTATCTGGGTTATGAAGATCTTCAGGTCCTGGATATACTCCATAAAGGAACCGACATGGCCGCGGTTGCCGCCCGAGCGCCCGTGCCCCCGGTGATCGAGCGCGTAGAAGCTCACGCCGCCCCCCTGCATCCTCTCGACAAGGTTCCCGTACCGGCCGGAGTGCTCGCCAAGGCCGTGCGAGATGACGACGACCCCCTTCGGCTTCTCGGCCATCCAGGCCTGGAAATAAAGCTCTATGCCGCCCTTCCCGATAAATGTTCCCGTCCCGTGTTTGTATCCCTTCATTTTAATCCCCCTCGAAAATTTGCGTCTCATCAACCGCGGTATGCGTGCCGAACCGGTGATTATCAAAGTGCATTATTTTTGCCCCGGCATCCGTTATGGCATAAGGATGTTATATACCGATGCTCGTTAAAAATCAAATACTTTCCATCGACAGAGCGGGGAAGGCGATCATTCAACGTCGTCAGTCCCCGGGTTTAAGCAGGGAAGCAACCGCCGCCACCCTGTCGGGAGTCCCAAATGCGATGAGAACATCGTCGGTGATAATGCGCGTATCACCGTCCGGATTCGAGATTACCGTCGCGTCCCTTCTCACGGCGATAATCGCCACCTCGTAGGCCTTTCGCATATTGATTTCGGCAAGCGTCTTCCCCGCCAGGGCCGAATCCGCTGAAACCCGCAGCGCCGCCACCTCCTCGCCTGCGAGATAGCACGAGAGGTCGCCGCACGAGCGTGAGGCCTCCCGCTGGTCACGCAGCAGCTCATAGCTGCCGGCACGGATCTCCCCGGCGAAGCGCCTGATCTCGTCAAGCGGCACCAGGTATTTCTTCAACACGCGGGTAAAGATCTCGACCGAGGTCTCGAACTCTTCCGGGATCACCTCGTCGGCGCCGAGGTCGTAGAGCGGCTGAACCTCCTGGAGATAGCGCGTGCGCGCGATGATATACACCTCCGGGTTCGCCTTGCGCGCCACCGCCGCCACCTGCCGCGTCGACGCCGGATCGGCGATCGCGATGACGAGCACCCGCGCGGCGGCGATGCCCGCGTATTCGAGCACCGCCTCCTGGTCGGCGCTTCCGAAGATGATGTGCTCTCCCTGTTCCTGCTCCCGCCGCACCGTGTCGGGGTTCATCTCTATTATAAGATACGGAATGCCGGCTATCGAGGCCGCACGCGCTACGTTCCTGCCGTTAATTCCGTAGCCCACGATGATTATGTGACCCACTGTTTCCCGGAATGAGTCCGGAGGGTTTATTCCGGAAAGGCGGAACAGTCCCGCGCGCAACCTGTCCGGAAGAGGCAAACGATTGATAAATTTCGTAACGCGCGTCGAGGCGCCCATAAGGAAGGGGGCGAGTATCATGCTGATGACGGTCACCGCAAGAAAGAACTGGCTAATCTCATCCGAAAGCAGCCCCGAGGAGGATCCTGCTCGAATCAGCACGAAAGAAAACTCACCGATGTTGGAAATGGCGAAGCCCGTCAAAATGCCGGTATTGAGCGGCAACCCTATCAGGGAGCAGACAACAGTAATGATCAGTATCTTCATGATGACGATACCGAGCGCAAGCGCGCTTATGCTGAACGGGTGCTGGAAGAAAAAATTAACGTCCAGCAGCATCCCGACCGAGATGAAAAAGAAGCCCGTGAACACGTCCCTGAACGGCAGAATGGACCCGAGTGCCTGATGGCTGTACTCCGATTCCGATATTATCAGGCCCGCGAGGAACGCCCCCAGTGCAAGCGAGAGACCCACCCTGCCGGTAAGCCATGCAATTCCGCCGCACAGGCCCAGTACACTCAGCAGGAAAAGCTCACGGCTCCTCGTTCTCGTGACCTGATAGAGGATGGCCGGAATGAGCCATCGCGCACCAAAGAGAACGAGAGCGATGATGGCCGACGATTTCAGAAAGAATATGCCGAGATTGGCCCCCCCGTTCTCCTCCGTACCCATAAGCAGGGGGATGGAAAGAACCATCGGCACCGACATGATATCCTGAAAGAGCGAGATCGCCAG
>JADFDB010000183.1 GCA_018263175.1 Spirochaetota bacterium | reverse complement strand
GTCGTCGCCTTTGTGTTCGCTGTAAATGGCTGCAAGAAGGACAAAACGGTGACCGTTGAGCGCACCGGGCTCGTCAATTTTATGAGCGGTGATGTCTTTCTCATCGGTAAGGACGGCAAAGAGGTGAAGGCCGCTGTGGGCAACGAAGTGAAGCAGGGCATGAAGATAAAGACCGTCGGCAAGAAATCCTTCGCCGATATTTATTTCGGCGAAAACGCCGTGAAGGTGCTCGGTGACACGCTCGTCGAGGTGCAGGTGCTGGTTACGAACGTGGGCACCAATGGCGATGAGTCCTCCTTCTATGTTGAGAAGGGGCAGTTCTTCTCCAAGGTGGGACAGAAGCTTGCGAAGGACGACAAGTACACGGTCAAGAGCCCGACGACCACGGCGGGTGTGCGCGGCACGGACTTCCTTATCAGCGAGGAAGAGGGCAAGGGCAATGTCGCCGTTCTCGACGGCAGCGTCGAGGTGCTGAACAATTCGCTCGCCGGCAAGGAGCCCATAGTGGTCAACAACAAGGAAGAGGTCGATGTGCTCGCCGGCCAGGACATGGTCAAGAAACAGCTTTCGGAAGACCGCATGCGGGCGCTCGCCATCCTCCTCGAGATAAAGGCCATGCGCGAGGAGATCTGGAACAAGATGCGCGAGCAGCGCGAGGAGATTCGCAAGGCGGTTGAGGACCAGCGCCAGGTGAACAAGGAGATGCTTGAAAAGCAGCGTGAGGGCGACAAGGCGCTCGTCGAGGACCAGAAGCGGCGCGACCAGGAGATGATTGGAAACATAAAGGACGAGACGAAGAGCCTGGGCGAGGCGGCCAAGGGCCTCGCAAAGGACCAGATGGCCGATGCCAAGAACGTCGACAAAGATGCCGCGAAGGACGAGGCGATCCGTCAGAAGGACGCCATGAAGCCGACGATCGAGAAGATGAAGATCGACAAGGACCAGTTCAAGACGAAGTAGCGGTCCCGTCGTTCGGTGATGCGATACACGTGGCGGCATGGGGTACCGTGCCGCCATTGCTATATCGAGGGGGATGGCGTATGACGCAGGCGCCCGCCCCTGCGGATTATTTGAGTTGCTGCATGACCTGGAACCACGACCGGTTTTTCCCCGCCGCAGGCGGCGCAAAACCGGTATTTTAAAGGTTCGCAGCAGGTCTTTTGATCTTACAGGCAGGCTGCGCGGCGGATTGACGATCAGCGTTGTTGCATAACATGGGACCAGGTGGGGGAACCCCGATATTCCCAGGATTTGCAATAAGCCTGTTAAATTCCGTCCGCCGGAGGATTGAGGATGAATATTCTGGCCGAAATAATGGACCTGGTCGTGTATCTTTTTCAGAAGCTCCGGGACCTCCTGTTGTACCTGGTCGATCAGGCATACCGGCTCGTCGATCTGGCGCTGGGGCGGTTTCGCGAGGTGGGCATCGCGGAAAAGGTGGTGGTGCTCAACAGCGTCCCCGCGTTTTTCGCGATCATTATGTCCGTGGCGCAGTATTACATCTTCGAGACCTGGTTTTACATCAACAATCCGCTCGCGGTGTACCTCATCGCGATCGTGGCGGGAATGCTCGGCTCGGTCTTTTTCGAGGGGCTCGTCAAGTTTCTCGCCCGGCTTCTGTTCAACGCTTACTATCTGGCCTGGGTGGTGTACCTTCCGCTTGCCGGGGAGCTCACGAAGGCCGATCCGCATACCCTGCGCTTCGGGTACTATCTCAACATCGTGGTGCCGGTGGTGTACATGGGTGCGTCGCTTTTCACCTTTCTCTTCGACGAGCGATGAAGCGGGATGCCGGGTTCAGTTTTCCGCGGTGCCGGGCGAGGGCAGCGGGAGTACGTGAATCCCTTCATCCAGAAGCTCCCTGATCTCTTCCTGCGTGGATTGTCCGTAGATGTTGCGTTCTTCCTCGGCGCCGTAATAGATGGCGCGTGCCGTTTCGGCGAAGTCGCTTCCGACGTTGTCGAAATTTTCCTTCACGTAGCTTTCGACGAGCCGCATCATATCGAAGATGTTGGGTGACTTGCGGTCGATGACCGCGGCGGTTGACGGGCGCGCCTGTATGGAACAGCCGCTGAAGAGCCTTTTGATGTCGCCGCTCTCGCAGTATGGACAGGTCACCATGCCCCTGGCCATCTGGTCCGCGAAGGATTCGTAGTCCCTGAAAATTCCCTCGAAGCGGTGTTCGTTGCCGCACTCAAGGTCGAATGAGATCATCTTCAACACCCCGGTGATTTTTTCCAGACCTTATATCAGTATACCGCGGAACGACGCGCACGGGCAACATTCCATGGCCGTTTTCCGCCGTCCCCCGCCGGTTATGAGAGCTTGGCGAGGTTCCTGTTCAGCATCTCGAGCATCGCGGTCAGCTCGTCCCGTTTGGCGGCCTCCTTCTCGATGACCTCGCGCGGGGCCCTCGAGGTGAACGACTCGTTGTCGAGCTTGGCCCCGGTCTTCGCAAGATCAACCTGGATTCGCGCGATCTCCTTGTCGAGGCGCGCGCGCTCCCGGTCCATGTCGATGAGCCCCTTCAGCGGAACGAAGAGCTCGCCGCCCGCGAACACGGCCGAAGCGTCCGTCTTCGCCGGGGAGTAGGCACCGTCGACCGAGATCGATTCAACCTTCGCGTTTGTCCGAATATGCACCGCTTCGGCCTCGATGATCCTGCCGAGCGCCGGATCGGAAGTCTTTACGATGACGTCGGCTTTTTTGTCGGGCGGGATGTTCATCTCGCCGCGGATGTTTCGTATCTTGTAAACGATCTCCTTGAAAAGCTCGGTCTCATCCGCTTCCGCCGGGAAGGAGAAGCCGCTTTCCGGCCCCGGCCACCCGGCCGCTATGAGATGGCCCTCGCCGTCGGTCCTGATCCGGTCCCAGATCTCCTCGGTGATAAAGGGCATGAAAGGATGCATGAGCTTCATACATGTTTTGAGAACATGGTACAGTACCTGCTTCGCCGCCTCGGAGGACGCGCGGCCTTCGTCGCCGGCCGCGTAGACGCGGGGCTTGGTGAGCTCGAGATACCAGTCGCAGAACTCGTGCCACCAGAACTCGTAGATCGTCTGCGCAGCCTCATTGAAGCGGTACTCCTCGAGCGCGCGGCCGACATCGCTTATGGCCAGGTTGAGGCGGTGCAGTATCCATCGGTCGAAGCGCTCGAGCTCTTTAACGCGGATTTCCCGCGGGGTGAACGCTTCGCCGAGGTTCATGAGGATAAATCGCGTGGCGTTCCAGATTTTATTGCAAAAGGCGCTGTAGCCTTCGATGCGTTTTTCGGAGAGAATGACATCGCGCCCCTGCGCCGCGAATATCGCGAGGGTGAAGCGGAACGCGTCGGTGCCGTACTTGTCCATCATGATCAGCGGGTCGATCACGTTGCCGCGCGATTTGCTCATCTTGTGCCCGTGCTCGTCGCGCACCAGGGCGTGGATATAGACATCGCGGAAGGGCACGTCGCGCATGAACTTGAGGCCCATCATGATCATCCGCGCCACCCAGAAGAAGATGATGTCGAAACCGGTGACGAGCACGCTGGTGGGGTAATACTTTTTCAGCGCCGCGGTCGGCTCGGGCCAGCCCAGCGTCGAGAAGGGCCACAGCGCGGACGAGAACCAGGTGTCGAGGACGTCCTCGTCCTGCCTGAGGGCGGTCGAACCGCATTTTTCGCAGGAGGTCGGATCGTCCATCGCGACGATGACGTGCTCGCACGCCTCGCAGTAGAAGGCGGGTATGCGGTGTCCCCACCAGAGCTGGCGCGATATGCACCAGTCGCGCACATTGTACATCCACTCGAAATA
>JADFDB010000182.1 GCA_018263175.1 Spirochaetota bacterium | reverse complement strand
AAGCCGGTTTAATACCCGGTTATGCAACAACTCCAGTTTCTGTATGCTTTATGTCCCCTTGTTCCTGTCAAATAATAATTATGCACGTGATGATGATTTTTTATCGGAGAAACCGGCCCTACTGATTTTTTAATTTATCCCGTATGCGCCGATTTGGTGAAAAGCGTTCCGTTCCCGGTATAAAATAATTGACATTATCGGCCGGAGGTATGAAACTCTAAGTGTTGGAGTTTGCGAAGCATGCAGGCGGTCCAATTTCCGTCTCACTATACAAAAGAGGAGCTAAAAATGAAGAAATATCTTCTCGCTGGGCTTGCCGTGGCGCTTATGGCGTCGGTATCGTTCGCGCAGGATTCCGAAAAGGCAAAAGAAAAATCGACGCAGGAGTACATCGCAGATCTGTCGGGTAAAGACGAGGCGGCAGTAATAGCGGCGGCGGACAAGCTCGGAAATGATGGGGAAAAACAGGCCATCCCGTCCATCGCACTGGTCATTAAAAATAATTCGAGTGCCAAGGCCAGGATGCATGCCTGCGTGGCGCTCGGCCTGATAGGCGACGAGAGCGGTGTCGGTGCGCTTAACGAGGCCCTGCTCAACGACTCGAGCGCCGACGTTCGATATGCCGCCATTCTCGCGATATCGCGGGTTGGCTCCACAAAATCGATCGACGCACTCAAGACCGCCAAAGAAAAGGAAAGCGATCCCTATATAAAAGATTATATTGACAAAATGGAAGCTAAAATGAAAAAGAAATAGCCCGGGGATACACAGCGCAAGCACCCCGCACCATGCGGGTGTACAAGGGCATGCGGCGTCGGGAGAAGCCGCATGCTTTTTTGATGGTAGCATAGTCAAGGAGCAGGATATTGGATAAAAAGGCCGTAAAATACCTCGTGTTCGACATAGAGTCCGTCCCGGACGCTCGATTGATTCGCATGGTCAAGTATCCCGGAGAGGACATTGACGATGCGCAGGCGGTAAAGAATTTCCAGGACGAGGTGCTGGCCAATTCGCAGGGGGTGTCGTCATTCATACCGGTCACCTTTCAGTATCCCGTTTCGATATGCGTGGCGAAGATTGCCGAGGATTTTACGCTTGGTGAAATGGTTTCGCTCGATTTCCCAAAGTTCAGGCCGGCGGAAATGACGAGGCTCTTCTGGGACGGCGTGGAGAACAATTATACCGAGGCCTCGCTGGTCAGCTTCAACGGACGGGGCTTCGATGTTCCGCTTCTAGAACTGATGGCGTACCGGTACGCGGTTCCGATCAAGCGGCATCTCAAGGACAAGTTCGGGGCGCGCTACCGGTTCGGCACCCGCCATATAGACCTGCACGACTGGCTTTCAAATTATAACGCGATAAAGATGCAGGGCGGTTTGAACCTGCTCGCCAAGATTCTGGGAAAGCCGGGGAAAATGGGAACGACCGGCGACGAGGTATATCCACTCTTCCTCGAGGGGAAGTCGGGCCAGATCAACGATTACTGCACGCACGATGTGCTCGACACCTATTTTGTTTTCCTTCGGACCAGGGTAATGACCGGGGAGATCTCGCGTGACCGGGAGCAGGAGATCGTGCGCAGAACGAAGAAATTTCTAGAAGAAAACGTATCGCAGGTCTCCGCGTTCGCGAAGTATCTTAAAAACTGGGGAGACTGGGAACCCTGGCCGTAAACGAAAAAATGTGCGCGACCGGATGACGAGCTCCGGCCGCGCGCTGTCTACCTATCAATCTTCTCCTTCGTACAGGCGTTCGATCACTTCAGAATACTTCTCGCTTACGGCTTTGCGTTTTACCTTGAGCGTCGGAGTCAGTTCGCCGTCCTCCTGGCTGAACGGTGTCGCGAGCAGGCTGAAGCGCTTGACCTGCTCAACCCTGCCGAGCGGACGGTTCATTTCCGCGAGAACCTTGTCGAATCGGTTAATTATCGATTTATTGGATATAAGCGCCTGTGGATCCGTTTCCGCGATACCGTTTTCCTTCGCCCACGGAACAAGCATCTCGAAGGACGGGACGATGAGCGCGACAAGGAACTTCCGCCGGTCGCCGATGATGGCGATCTGTTCGATGAGCGGATTGGTTTTGAAATGGTTCTCTATCACCTGCGGTGCGATATTTTTGCCTCCCGACGTGACGATTATGTCTTTTTTCCGGTCGGTTATTTTCAGGTAGCCGTCTTCGTCGATGGTCCCGATATCCCCTGTTTTGAACCAGCCGTCCTCGGTGAAGACTTCTGCGGTGGCATCGGGTTTATTGAAGTAGCCTTTCATTACCTGGGGGCCTTTTATAAGGATCTCTCCGTCGTCGGCGATCATGCACAGTGTCTTCGGCAAAATGGGACCGACTGTGTCCATCTTAATCGGTTTTAACCAGTGATAGGTGTGCACATGGGTTACCGGTGATGTTTCCGTCAGCCCGAAACCGATATGACACTCGAGCCCGATCCCCATGAAGAACTCGTAAATATCGAGCGAAAGGGGCGCGCCGCCGATGCCGATGCACCGCATGCGCCCCATACCGACGGCTTCCCGGAGTTTTAAAAAAATGAGCTTTTCGGCAAGCCGATGGTTAATGCCGAGGAAGAGCGGCAGGCGTTTGTTCGCGGCGATATAATATGAAGCGCGGCGCGCGGTTCGTTCGGACCATCGAAAGATCCGTCGTCGGGCCGGCGGGGCCTGGTTAACCTTGAGGACAATCCCCTGGTAGAGCTTTTCGAGGATACGTGGGACCACGAGGAATACCGTCGGCTGTATTTCAAGAAGATCTTCGAGAAGGTTTTCGGGCCCTCGCGAAAAGGCGACGGTTTCGCCCATCATAAGTATGGAATGATATCCAATCGTGCGCTCCAGCGAATGAGAGAGCGGCAATATGGACAGCGCGAGCGCCTTGAACGGAAAAGGGTGGTGCTCCAGGAACTGGCCGGCCTGTATGACCATGTTGTTATGTGTCAGCATGACGCCTTTGGGATTGCCGGTGGTGCCGGAGGTATAAATCAGCGTCATTACGGACTCGGGGTCGATGGTACGTATTCTGCTCTCAATCTCGGCAAGGAGCGGGGTACGCATGCCGGATTGGATCGCCTCAGACAGGGTGATGACAAAAGGATCGTTAAAGGTTTCGTCATCGAACACTATGATCCTTTCGAGTTTTTTAATATCGTTTCTGTATTCGAGCAGGTTTTCCACCTGCTTTCTGCCCGAACAGAAGCAATAACGGGCCCCGGAGTCGTTCAGGATAAAGGCGGCCTCGGGGCCGGAATTTGTCGGATAAATCGTCACATCGGCGCCGCCGGCGCTGAGGGTGGCCAGGTCTGCGTAAACCCACTCGGGGCGGTTCTCAGAATAAATAGCGAGATTATCGCCGGGATTGATTCCGCCGGCAATCAGCCACGAGGTGAGGGCATCGACCCGTTCAAGTGCCTCTGACCATGTAATGTCAACCCACTCTGTAGGAGACCGGTACTTCATGCAGGCCTTGTCCGAATTGGTGCGCGCCGTAGTGCGAAATATCGCCGCGAAATTATTTTGCTCGAAAATGGTTTTTTTCTGCATAGCCTTCCTCCTGTTTGATGTACGGCCCCAAATCGCCTGTCGTGAACAGGTATTTCGAGGCGGCCGAATGGTAACCGACGGTACGTACCGCGTCTGCCCTATTCGCTGGAACAAGCCATAGAATCATCCAACGCCTCAACCATCAGCGGATGACTCATGAAAAGATGACATTATGTTAAACATATAATATGCATATAGCCTATAATAGTACAATGAATATTTTAGATATAAGCAAAAATAATATTGTTATATAAATATATAGCTAGAATGTAGCTACTATTGATAAGATCACATGATTCAGCTATACGGC
>JADFDB010000181.1 GCA_018263175.1 Spirochaetota bacterium | reverse complement strand
AGCTCGTGCGCGTTCACATCCAGGGGCTCGAAAGCACGAGGGAGATCCTCCGGAAAATCCTGTGGATCACCATGGATTTCTACGACCGCAACCCCGGCGTCGCCATCGCCTCGTTCATCACGGTGCCCATGCGCACCTGGATGCGCGAGGAATCCTTCATCCGCGAGGACGAGCGCCGCGTGCTGGTGGACATCGTGACCGCGGCACGCAGGCGCAGGGACATTGACCTCTCGCTCGAGGTGCGCGAGATCTTCGACGTCTACTACATGATCTGCTATCGCGCCATCTACACCTGGTATTATCACGGCAGGCGCTGGAAGCTCGTCGACACCATACCAGGCTTCTTCGACCGGGTGTGGCGCATGCTCGCCCCGCCCGAGGGCCAGGCAAGCGGCCTGGCGAAGAAGCGCCCGCGAAGTCGAACATCCAACGGAAAATAATCCTTCCCGCGCCGCATCATCGTGCTATACTTCACGGCAATGGATGAGCGCCGAGTGCATATCCTGAACGACGCCCCGTACGCCGGGGGGCCGGTCGTCTACTGGATGAGCCGCGATCAGCGGGTGCGCGACAACTGGGCCCTGCTCTACGCCAGGGACTTGGCGGCCGTGCATCGCGCGCCGCTTGTGGTCCTTTTCTGTCTCGCTACCGCGTTTGTCGGCGCCCGCGAGGAGCACTATGCGTTCATGCTCGCGGGGCTCCGGGAGGTCGAGGAGGACCTGCGCTCCCGAGGCATCCCGTTCTTCGTGGAATGCGGCGACCCGATACGCACCGCGCCGACGTTCGCGAAAAGATTGAAAGCGGGGATGGTCGTAACGGACTTCGATCCGCTTCGGATCAAGCGACGCTGGCGCGAATCGCTCGCGGCGGGGGTGTGCATCCCCGTCCACGAGGTCGACGCTCACAACATCGTGCCCTGCCGTGCGGCCTCGGCAAAACTCGAGTACGGGGCGTACACCCTCAGAAAAAAATTGGAGCGCCTTCTGCCCGGATTCCTCGTTCCGGTCCCGGCGCTCAAAAAATTCGACAGTCCCGCGGCCTTCGACCTCGTGGACTGGGCGCGGGTATACCGCGCGGCGGGAATCACCGGCGGGGGTGTGTCGCGATTAAGGATCAAAAGCGGACCGCGCAGCGCGCTTCGCGCGATGCGCCGCTTTCTTGAAAAGGGGCTCGGCGACTATTCGTGGGCCCGCAACGACCCGTCGATCGACGGCCAGTCGGGCCTCTCCCCGTATCTGCACTTCGGCCAGCTTTCGGCACAGCGCCTCGCCCTCGAGGTGTCGCGCTCCCCGCTGCGCGGCAGGGACGACTTCCTCGAACAGCTCGTCGTCCGCAGGGAGCTCTCGGACAACTACTGTCTGTACAATCCGCATTACGACTCGTTCGAGGGAATCCCGGCCTGGGCCCGGAAGACGCTCGACAAACACCGCGCCGACATCCGGGAGTACGTCTACGCCAGAGACGATCTCGAATTCGCCCGCACCCACGACCCGCTCTGGAACGCCGCGCAGGCGGGCCTTCTGAAGCTCGGAACGATGCACGGATACCTGCGCATGTACTGGGCAAAAAAAATCCTGGAGTGGAGCGCGTCGCCCGAGGAGGCCTACGAAACCGCCGTCGTCCTGAACGACCGCTATGAGCTCGACGGGCGCGACCCGAACGGCTATGCCGGTATCGCCTGGAGTATCGGCGGTGCACACGACAGGCCCTGGGCCGAGCGGCCCGTGTTCGGCATGGTCCGTTATATGAGCTTCAACGGCTGCAAGTCGAAGTTCAATATTCGTAGATACATCGAATCGATCGAAAACGCCTGAGACCCGGCGTCCTGCCGCCGCCGGGCGCGCCCCCGCGGGGAGGCGAGGCCGCCTCCCCGTGCCCCTTGTATGCCGGAGGCTACTTTATCTCGATCCGGTAGGGATATAGGAAGAGCCAGGCCTCGTCGCTGTGGTAAAGCCCCTGCAGCGCGTTCCTGATCGGCTCAATCGCGGCGAGGGCGTCCCCGGCCGTGGCCGAGCCGAGCATCTCGACGATCGAGGATTTACGGGCCGGCAGATGCACGATGCGGCAGCGGCGCTCGATCCCGGCCATGCCTTTCGCGTATTCTATCGCCGCGACGAGCCCGCCGATGGAATCGACCAGCGCGCGCTCCTTCGCGCGGCTTCCCGCGAAGACGCGGCCCTCGGCGACGGAGGGGATGCCGTCTCTGGATATCCCGCGGGCCTCGGCGACCTTGTCGGTGAATCCCCTGTAGGTGAAATCCACCGCCTTCTGCAAAAGCTCTCGCTCGCGCACCGTGAGATCCCTCGACTCGTCGAATATGTCGGCGAACTCGCTCGTCTTGATGACGTTCTTGTTGATGCCGAGCGTCGCGTAGAGTCTGCCGAGATTGACCTTGCCCATCACGACCCCGATCGAGCCCGTGACCGTCCCAGCGCCGCTGAAGATTATATCGCCCGTACAGGCGATATAATAGCCCCCCGAGGCGGCGATGTTGCCGAATGAAAAGACGACGGGCTTGTCGTATTTCTTTTTCATCTCGAGGAGCGCGTGCCACATGAAGTCGGACGCCGTCGCCGAACCGCCGCCGGAATTTACGCGGATCACGACGGCGCGCACGGCCGGATCGCCGAAGACCTGTTCGAGGGTTTTCCGGTACGACTCGTCGCCGGTCGCGTCCGGGCCGAACCACCCGGAGCGGCGCGCTTCGCCGCGTATGATAGAGCCGGAAACGTGCACCACGGCGATGGCCGGCACAGGGCCCCACCCCTCGACGCGGCGTCTTCTCGCGATGTATTCATCGAGCTTCACAAGCGTATGCTCGCCCGGCCCGCCGCCGGCGATCCTTCTCTCGATGTCGTAGGGATAGGCGACCTCGTCGACGAAGCGGCCGCTCTTCGCCTCGGCGGGAACAAGAAATCCGCGCGCGAACAGCGACTCGATATCGGCGCGGGTGAGGTTCCGGTCCGCCCCGATATCGCCAAGGTACTGTGTGTTAAGGTCGGAGAGAAGCTCCGTCAGGTTTTCACGGTGCGCCTCGGACATGCCCTCGCGGGTGAACGGTTCGTTGAACGACTTGTATTTCCCCTTCGAAACCGATTCGAAGCGCACGCCGGCCTTGTCCATGAGTCCCTTGAAAAAATAGACCTCGGCGACGAGCCCCGTTATCGCGAAGGGTTCGTTGGGCGCCATGCACACCTCGTCGGCCGCCGCGGCGAGGTAATACTCCCTGTTACCCATGGAGGCGAGGGCCGCGTAGACCTTTTTACCGGAGGCCCTGAAGCGCCTGACCGCCGCCCGTGCCTCCTGCACCTGAGCGAAGCCCAGCGGCATGCCGTCAATCCTCAGCAGTACCGCGGCGATTGCCGGGTCGGCCGCCGCCTCGTCCATGGCCGCAATCATGTCGTGAAACGAGGGGCGCCGGTCGCCGAGTATCCGCTCCTCCTCGACCTCGTTCATGCCTTCGGCAAAGCGTATCGCGAGCACGCCCTTCACCACCGGGACGGCGTCGCGGTACTTCTCCGCCGAGAGCGCGATCCCGTAGGCCGCCGCGCGCGGGCTGCCGTGCGCGCCGGCGGCGTTAAAATAATCGAGGATGAGCGTCGATCCGCGCGGGCCCTCGAAATCGACGGGAATGAGGAGGCCGGCGGAGAAGCTCCGTCCGGGGTTCGTCCCGGCGAAGAGCATGACGTCGCGCGGGAGCCGAAGATCGGCCGAGACATACAGCCCGTCCCGTTCGAAGCGCTGGCCGTAGCGCCGGGAGGCATCGAAGGAAATCGACAGCCGGTCGCCGTACGGCCGCAGCGAGACCGAATAGACCTCGCCGACAGGGGTCGTCTCCGCTTCGACGCGCGGTTCATTGAT
>JADFDB010000180.1 GCA_018263175.1 Spirochaetota bacterium | reverse complement strand
TTTTTCGATCTTCACCATGGAGCGCGGGCTGCGGAAAATGCCGTGCAGAAGGATAACCCATTCGCCCGTGTGACCGCCGACACTGTCCTTCACCGCGGCATCCTCCACGTGTTTGCCGGAACAGACCCGGAAGACCAGGACGACGATGGTGAGCGCAAGCACGGCGGCGCCCGCCGCGATCCTGATCGGGTGCCGGTTCACGGCCTCAGCCCAGCAGCCGGTCGAGCGAATTGGAATAGTACTCGAGTAGCGTCGTTTTTTCCGTATTCACGACGAGCCGGCCCTGCCTGACAGCGACGATTTTTCGGCGCACGAGTACATCGAGCCCGGCCTCGACCGTTTCGAGGGACTGCTCGAACTCGAGCAGGTCTTCTTCGAAGTCGACCAGCTCTCTGGTGCGGTTCTTTTTTTCGCGCTCGATTCCATTGATGATTTTTTGACTGCTCTCGAAGGCCCGCCCGTGCACCAGGCGGCCGCCTTTCGTTCTGCAGGCGCGCCGAAGCTCCGCCACCTTCATGGTGAGCTCGGTTTTGGTGAGTCTTTGCTTGGCGAGCAGAACAAGTGCGCGCGCCGTAATGCAGACGGGAGTAACCGGGACCGCCTTGCCGATTCGATGGAGGAGGGTGTCGGCGAACTCCTGTACCCGCGCAAGCCGCGCCTCCCGCGGGAGAGTGAAGAGGTTCTTCTTCTCCTTTGCGAGGAATTCCGAAAGGAAGACCGGATCGCCGAAACTCACGCTCGCGCAGCCGTGCTGTTTGAGCCGCCCGCTCGCATAGCGTGCGAGGTTGAAGAAAAGCAGGAGCGGCCCCTTTCCGACCACCCGAAAGAGCGTCGCCATGTGGTCCCGAATGCCGCTCTTCTCCTTGCCCTTCTTCCACTCCTGTATGAGCGTGCGGTCCTCGAGCACCCAGTCGTAATTGATGGCCGCGGGGATGAAGACGAGCTCGCGATCGAAGTCCTTATTTTTTTTGATGCCGATGATGTAGTCGAGTATGCCGATCTTCGCCGCGCGGAGCCGCCCATCGCGCGAGAGCCCTCCTTCCAAAAAAATGCCCTGCGTGACGCCCTGCAGGCTTATGAGCTGCACATACTTTTCGAGCACGAGGTGATAAAGCCGCTCGCGATAGCGACGGCGTATGAAATACGCACCGAAAGACTTGAATATGTACTCGAGCGGCCACACGCGGGCCCACTCTCCCACGGCATAGCTCAGGGATATCTGCCGTGCCAGCATGTAGGCCACGAGAATGTAGTCGATATTGGAGCGGTGGTTCATGACAAACACCACGACGCTTTCGGGCGGGATTTTTTTCAGTTTTTCGGCGTTTTCGCGATCGATCACGACTTCGTAGATGAGGTTGAGAAACGAGTTGGCCACCCAGTAGCCCAGCTTGTAATAGGAGAGCAGATTGAAAAACGGCACGATTTCTTCTATATAGCCCTCCACCTGGTCCTGAACGTCTCGTATCTTGATTCCATTTTCACGCGCGTGGTCTATGATCCCCTGGTGGACGTCCGTATCGTTCATGAGCTCATGCTTGATGATCACCTTCTGCATGAACTTGTATTTATCGAGCCGGACCCGGTTATCGTCGAGATAATCGCGCACGGAACGATACAGCCGGTTCCGCACCGCGCCGAGGACGACAGCGCGCAGGGCCTCGTAGGCGACAAGCGCCCCCAGGGCGATGAGCAGATAGTTTCCGATACCGTTCATGCCGCTTGTCTATTTCTTAATAGTAAAGCTGTTGCCTAACCGGGGAATAAGGCCGGGAAACCCCGATATTTTCAGGGCTCGCAACAGCCTGTCGATCCTTTCCGCGATCCGGTCAGGCATAGATGTTATACAACAAATTAGTGATTATATCAAGTAGATAATTTATTTGTCTGAGGGGGCATCCGAGGGTGAAAAAGCCAGGCCGTCTTCTCTGGTGGGTTTATACACTGGAATGGACGTGACTGTTTCGTCGCCAATGCTCAGCATACCGCCGAGAGGCTCCTTTCTGAAAGGAGAACACTGCTACTTTCTTTCGTGGGGCGAAAGAAAGTAGCCAAAGAAAGCCCCGCTCAGACACCGCTCGGCTTTTTTCCGGTTGGCGGTGCATCGAACTCTCTGCAGGGCTGCGGGAGGCCCCTCCGTTGGCCATCCTCGCCCGCGGCACGTCGTGTGCCGCTGCTTAATGGGGGCCTTCCGCCCGTCATGCCGCCCTCCATTCATAGTGATGCGAAAGGCCGCAAAGGACGAGTCTTTTGACGATAGCACCGACACTTTGAGGAATAGAGCCTTTTGGAATTCCCTGTCCCAGGCCCTGGCGTGGCCATTTTGAATTTTAGTAATCAATGTATTCCGTATTATACGGAACACCAATCGTTCATTCGAAACAATACAGTGATCTGGAACCTCTTGATGGATCGATCTCAAGGAAGGCATGGATTCCTCTTTACCTTGGATTTTTCCACGGCGAAAGAACGGTAAGCAAACTTCGTGATGAGCGTTCAGGTGAGACGCTCCGCCCGTTCGAAGAACGCGTGAGCGATGCGCAGGGGAAGTCGCGGCGGTCGTTGGCCGCGACCGAAGCGATAGCGGAGCCCGAAGCAGCGCGACCCGGCATGGTGAGGACGAGCCCCGGATGGTGAAGACTTTATGGGTATCCTCCGGTAGTCCACACACCGAGCAAGAGGCACGCCCATAATCTATAATCGTACTGTTTGATTATGCCGCGAGAAAATCGTCGAGACGGTGACACAGGCATTTCGATCAACGTAACGCCCCCCGGCGCCGTACCTTTTTATTCCCCGCCGCCCTTGTAAATCCTCCCGTCGATCTCTATCCCGAACCATCCAAGGAGTTTCGCCGTCTTCCCCTTCAGTTCCTCGGCGATGTAGTAAAAACTTGGAATAAGCACCAGGGTGATGAAGGTGGCAAAGATGAGGCCGTAACCAAAAGACAGGGACAGCGGCACGACGAAATGGTCCTTTCCCCCGATGCCGTAGATGGTGGGGAAGAGGGCCAGCACCGTGGTGCCGGTGGTGAGCAGCACCGGCCGCAGGCGTATGACGCCGGCCTCCATCAGCGCCTCCCTGAGCGGCAGCCCCTCGTCGCGCTTGTTGTTGATGAACTGGACCAGCACCAGGGTATTGCTCACGATCACCCCGGCAAGGCTGAAGATGCCCAGGGTGCTCATGAACGAGAGGGGCTGGCCGTGAGCCGCCAGGGCGAAGATCACTCCCACCACGGCGAAGGGTATGGCGCTCATCACCACCACCGGGATGATGAGGGAGTTGAAAAACACCGCCAGGATTATGTAGATGACCAGCAGGGCCAGGAGGAACAGCATGCCCAGTTCACCCATGCGCTCTTCGGTGTCCTCCTGCTCTCCCCCGTAGCTGATGCTGTAGCCGGGGTAGCGCTGCTCTATGTCCCTGAACCTTTTCATCAGCAGCCTGTTCGCCTCGACCGAGGTGATAATGCCGGTATCGACCTGGGCCTGCACCTGCACGATGCGCTTGTAATTAAGACGGTTTATCTGCGTGTATCCCGGCTGATGCGTTACGCTCGTTACGACATCCAGGGGAATGAGGCCCCCGGTCGGGTTCGCGATCATTACCTCATGGAGGCTTTTACGCTGTTTACGGGCCCATTCGGGGAAGCGCACCCGTATGTCGATGTTCTCTTCGCCCTCGCGCACGCTGCTTGCAACGGCCCCCTCGAATGAGGCGTTGAGCGCCATCGCTACATTTCGCATCGAGACGCCCGTCCGCGAGGCCATGACCTCGTTGATCCGGTAACGGTATTCCTGTTTGCCCTCCTCGAGGTCCATGGAGATGTCGGTGACCCCCTTGATGGTGTGAAGGTAGTCCATGTATTCCTTCGATAT
>JADFDB010000017.1 GCA_018263175.1 Spirochaetota bacterium | reverse complement strand
AGTTCCCGGTTCCTGGTCCTCGCGATGCGATGAAGCACCGCGGGCACCAGCCACCGGGCGCCTGCGATCACCACGGCGATAATGACGACGGCCTTCGCCGAAAGCACCAGAAGCGAACGCGCGGCGCCGCCCTCATTGCCCGCGAGGAAAGGGACCAGAAGCATCATGGGCACCACGATAATATCCTGGAAAATCAGAACGGCCAGCACGGTCTGTCCCTGCTGCGTATCCATTGCCGCCTGGTCCTGATAGACCTTCAATACGATCGCCGTACTCGAAAGCGAGATCAGAAAACCGGCGAACACCGCCTCGCCATACCCGAAACCAAGCTGCGTAACGGCGAGATAGACCGCCGCGATCGTGGCAAGCACCTGGATCCCTCCGCCCACCACAACGGTACGCCCTATCTTAAGCAGGCTCTTCAGCGAAAATTCGAGACCGATCGTGAAAAGGAGCAGGACCACCCCGACCTCGGCGATTATTTCGACCTCATGGCCGTAGGGGATGACCCCGAGGAGGTGCGGCCCCGCGAGAATCCCCGTCAACAGCAGCCCGACAATCGTGGGAACGCGGAGCCGGATGCACAGGTACAACATCACCATGGCGAGCACGATGATGATGACGATTCCCGCCATAAGTGAAAATGTCATTGTTCGGCAAGCCTCCCGATCCGCGTTTATCGGCATTTTCCCCGATGGTGAAAAAATATTCAATTACTATCCCGCATGCGCCGCGGAACGAAGCACACCGGATGTAAAATGTTTGACATTCATAATTGCGGCCCCCTATTACATTCATCATGGATCTCAAGCGCCTTCGAACCAGCTTCCTGCTTCTCGCCGCAACGCTGGCCTTCGGGACCTTCGGCTATCATCTGGTCGAGGGCATGGCATTTTTCGACTCGTTCTATATGACGACCATCACCATCAGCACGGTCGGTTTTGCGGAGATCAAGCCTCTCACCACCTACGGCCGGATCATCACGATCATCGTCATCGTGACCGGTACGACCACGCTGGCCTATACCGTCGGCAGCATCGTGCGCATGTTCGTGGAGGGCGAGCTCAGCAAGACCTTCGGGAGGATGAAATTGGAAAAAGAAATAGCCCGGCTCAAGGACCACTACATTATATGCGGGTACGGACGCATCGGAAGCCTCATCTGCAGGGAGCTCGCCTCCTACGGCATACCCTTCGTCGTAATCGAGAACGATCTCCAGTCGATCGAAGAGCTCCGGCGCGACAGGGTGCTCTTCCTCGCCATGGACGCGACCAACGAGGACGCGCTCCTGAAGGCCGGCATCATGCAGGCGCGCGGCATCGTACCGGCCGTCCAGTCCGACGCGGACAATGTCTACATCACCCTGAGCGCCAAGGGGCTCAGGCCCGAGGTCTACATTCTTTCGCGCGCCTCCGACGAAAAGGCCGAGCAGAAACTCAAAAAGGCCGGGGCCACCCGAGTCGTCATGCCCTATCTCATCGGCGGCAGGCGCATGGCGCAGGTGCTCATCCGCCCCACGGTGGTCGACTTCGTCGATATCGCCCTCATGGACCGTCACCTGGGGCTCCTGATGGAAGAATACCGCATCGCCGACAATTCGCCGCTCTCCGGCAGAACCCTCGTCGAGAGCAACCTGCGGCGGGACTACGGCGTGATCATCGTGGCCATCCGCAAGAAGGACGGCGAGATGATCTTCAATCCGATGTCGCAGGAGAAGATCGACGGCGGCGACATTCTGGTGATGCTGGGGAAAAAGGACGATCTGGAGCGCATGAACCGCAAGTTGTAGCTACTTCGGAGATTTATTAAGGAACCTCGATATTTCCTTTATCAGTACATCAAGCTTGAAGGGTTTGGGGAGGTAGAGGTCGATCACGTTGCGATAGGCCTTGAGGTCCTTTATCATCCAGCCGGACATAAGCACCGTCACCGCGTTCTCGTCGAGCTCCTTCACCCTGGTGAGCAGCTCGATCCCCGTCATGCCCTTTGTGCCGTAATCGCTGATGACGAGGTCCGCCCTGCCCTTCTTGAATTCGGCGAGGGCATCATCGCCGTTCTCGAAAACATACACGCGGTTGCCCATCGAGTCGAAGAGCTCAAACAGGATCTCCTTGAGCGCCTTCTCATCCTCGACGATAATGATGTCCCTGTCGCGCACGCGGTACTCGGCGGGGTCCGACTCCCTGCGCCCCCTCCCGGCCACGATGGAGGAGGGGATAACCGCCCTGATCGAATACGAGGTCGCCGACTCCTCTTCGATGATCTTGATGTTGAGGCGCTCCACGACGCGCCTGATGTCGATTGCCGAAAAGATGTTGTTGCCGAGCGATTCCGAGGCTGCGTCGGACGGGGGTTCCGATTCGGGCCCCTCCTTTTTTACCATCACCGTGAGCGCCGGAGCCTCTTCATCCTTCAGCATGATGTTGATGGTGCCGCTGCGCCGCAGGAACGAGGCCGCCTTGAAGATCATCGAGATGAGGATTTCCCTGAGCAGCCTCGTGTCGGTTTTAACATTGACCAGGCAGAAATAGCGGCGCTCCACCTTGATGTGCCGCCTCTTTTCCTTTATTTCGACCTTGAAATGAATGTTCGCGAACTCGATCGCGTCCTCGATTACATCGATGAGGTCCTCCGACTCGCTTTCGCGCAGCACCTCGCCCTCTCCCATAAAGTCCTGAATGCGCCTGACCTGCCGCACGCCCTGGCCCGCCGTCTTCTCGATCACCTTGAGCCCCTCTACTACGGTGTCCTTTTCGGTCACCTGCAGAAGCAGTTGCGTGCGGCTGAGGATGATGTTGATGATGTTGTTGAACGAATGGAGCAGGCCCTTGGTGAGGTCACCGATGATCTGCACCCGGTTCATCAGGCTCATCCGGGCCTCGAGCGATTTGATCCTCGTGATGTCCTCCAGTATCGACTCGACGGCGAAAATCTCCCTGTTGATGACGAGGGGATAGATGACGACGTTGGCCCACTTCTCCTCCCTGGATTTGGAGATGATGCGGATTTCGCCGAGCCGTTTAAACCCGGTGCGGCCGTCGAAGACATCGGAAACGGCCTTTCGCAAGCGCTCGAAATCGTACAGCGACACGGAGCGGAAGAGCAGGTTTCTGTTGCTCTGCAGATCGGCGAGTGCATGCCCGAAGAAGCTCTCGACCGAGGCACTGCCGCTGACGATCGCCCCCTCCCGGTCGAACCGGATGATGGGAAACGGCGCGAAATCGAATATGCCGGAGTTGGCGATCGGCTCGTCGTCGGCGGCCATTATGGTGGCATTTCGTCCAAACGAGATTATGCGGTCGTCGGAGACTGGTTTCAGGAATGCGAGGATGGAAACGACCGCCTCGCCGCGGAACATCGGGAAGAGATGGATCTCCATCGCCAGCCGCCTGCCATCGGTCGTCTTCATCACGGCAAAGCACCTCCGGTCGCTCCCTTTGAGGGCTTTCGTATAGGCGAGGCCGATGCTCTTGCGGTACTCGGGAGAAAACGGGTGGGACAGGTCGATGGTCATGGAACCGCCGGCGGTCGCGAAAAAGTTCGAGAACCTGGCGTTGGCATAGAGAATATCGCCATGCAGATCGATCACGCAAACCGGGTGGTTCAACGAATCGAAGACGCCGAAGGACATATCGGCGGGAAGGAGCGCCCTTGCATCCTTTCCTGCAGTTGTATCACGCTCGCTCATCAGCTATTTGCCGGGGTACGACAACGTATTCCGGCCTTTCGGACCGTTATAATGATATACCGGCGGGAGCGGCCCACAATGTAAACCATTAATTTTCTTTTTTTCGTCGTTCGGCCGATGGCGTCTCTCATTCCAGGCACCACTAAAACAAAACCCCGCGGAGATCCTCCGCGGGGTTTTGAACGATCACCTTCTCTTTCCGGATCAGAACAGCGTCCGGTAATTGTAAAAGGTCCTTTCGCCCTTCGTTATCTTGATCGTGCTTTTCACCGGGGGGCTTACCTCGTTACCCGCCGCGTCGCGAAACTTGACCACGACTTTATGCTCGCCCGGCGGGAGGAACAATCGCGCAAGCTGAAGATTCGCCGGCAGCGTGTGCCAGCACCTCAGATCGGGTTTGATCTGTGAAACGAGCCCGGCGCCGACACCCGCACCGACCAGCGTACCGATAAGGCCCGCGTATCCGCCCACTTTTTTCGACTGTTCGGCGATCTTTTTGGCCGCTATGCCCGCGGCGACCGCCGTGGCCGCCTTAACCGCTATGCCCGCGGCGACCTTCATATACAGCCGGTTGTAATCGTCCTCCATGTTTTTTACCGCCGTCGTCTCGATGTCCTCGAGCGCTACCGTCCGTGCCAGATCTGCGCCGTTGACGTTGACCACAACGTGATCAACCTTGTTCGAGCGCTTCTGAAACCTCGGAATAGGATTTTCGGCGATCCGGAGCGCCACAAGCACACCGCCGATGGTCACCCCGGCCTGGAGCGGGATGCCGTTCAGCGACACCCTGATGCCCGACTCCATCGCCTTGTCGGAGAGCAGCGGTCCGCGGGAGAGTTTGATCGCCCCCTGGCCGGCCTGAAAAATCATTACGAGCTCGCCGGCGTTTGCCGGCATGTAGTCGCGGCGCCCGAACATCCCCACCCACTTGTTGTAATCCTCGGCGTCGTTGAGCTTCTTCGAGAGGCGCTGGAGGTCGCGGTATACCATCGCAAGGCGCGGTTCGAGCTCGTAAATCTGCTTGTACTCGACATACGCGAACTCGCGATCGTTGAAGTCGTTGTCCTTGTCGGCGCTGATCTCGAAGGCGATGGCGGTGAGGTACTTGGCCATGAGGTTCTGCCTGTAGGCCTTCCCGCTCGACACGTTGATGTCGCGCAGGAGGTCGTTTACCTTCTTGAATTCAACCCTGGCCGAATCCGCCTCCTTCTGCATCAGGAAATTGATACCGAGGTACATGTGTATCAGCACGCGCTCGAAGTCCTCGCCTCGGTAATTGGTGACCGTCTCGTTTAAAAAGAGCGAGGCGGCCTCCTTGCTCACGCTGAGGGCGATGCGCTCGGAAAGCTTGGCGGCCTCGAGCAGCACCTTGTTGCTGTTCTCGTAGTCACCCGCGGCGTGGAGCATGAGCCCCGCTTCCATCATGAAGAGGAGCTGGTCCTTCCCCGAACTGTTGACCGCGGGCAGGAGTTTGCGCGCCGCCTCCTTATACTGGCCGTAATAGAACATCTTCTCCGAGTCCTTCATCACCTGAACGTAGCTACCGGCGCATCCGAAGGAAAAGAAAAAGAGCGTTGCTATCGCGGCCGCGCGAATCCTGCTATTCATGTGTACCGTCCCCTGGTCTGGTTAAAATGATATTTTGGTCTTGGCGCTCGCCTTGAGGAACTCCTGACGGTCCTGCCATTCCACCACGTTTGTCCGGAGGTCGACAAGCTGCATCGTGACGACCAGATACTGGAGCGACTTCCCGCCCACGGTGCGCACGTTGTCCCGGATGTCCCCCGTCAGATAGAAGTTCGGCGACTTGAGCATACCGACCGGAATGGCCGAGTCGGGATCGATCATACCGGTCATGCCGCGCTCCATCTCGGCCATGGCGTCGGCGGTCAGCGACTGATCGATGAATTTAATGCGCCTCTTGATAAGATTGGTCGATATCTCGTCGGTTATCATCTTGGTGTCGATGTGCTCGGAGGTCTTGTTGCGGAAATTCCTGACCTCGATGAAGGCGGGTTTCTTGTACTCGTCTTTAAGAAACGTATACATGGAGCCGACCATGGTGTTCACGGTCGTCTTGATCTCCCTGGGACCCCATTCGCGCGATCCCTTGTCCTCCTTCGCATCCCTGTACTGCGTTCCGCCGCAGGCGGTCATCATAAAGATCAGTGTGACGCCAAAAACTGCGTATTTTTTCATACCAGTACGCTCCTCGTAATGAATTTCACTCTTCCCGCACCGGAGAAACCGGCAAGCGCCCATATATCGGCCTGGATGTCACTATTACTGGTCGTTTGCGCGGGCCCGCTCTGCAAATTGCAGATTCGACATTCTATACAACGAAATCCGCCGGCTGTAAAGTACAAATTTAAAAAAATTCCCCCCGTCGGACAATATCGAGGACATGCCGCACGGCATCGTCAATGTTTTCATTATCGACCTCGGCAATAAAGCTCATGCGGTCCAGGCTGTAGGCATACAGGGGGTCGTAATATTTTTCGAGGAGCAGGCGCGCGAACTCTTCGAGATCGCCGCGCTCGAAGAGTTCGCCCAGCGCGCTCGAGGTGCGGGGGCCGATACGGTTTTCAAGCGAGCGGATGATGTTCCGAACACTCCCCGTGTCGGCGTCGCCCGGGTATTCGTCGAGCAGGTTCTGCACACGGCGCTCCATCGAGGCGCGCACCAGTATGCCGGGAGACTGTTGGATGCGCTCCAGCAGGCGCGCCGGCAGGTGCACGTCGCCGATCTTTCGGGACTCGCCCTCGACAATGACGTACGGCATGCCTCGAAGCGCATCGACCCTCTCTACGAGCAGGCTCTCGAACATCTTCTGCGAATTGGGCGAAAGCCCGAGGGCCCCGAAGACCGAACTGCGGTGGCCCGCCATCGCCTCGAGGTCGATCGCGTTCTCGATCTTCCGGATAATCCCGGTTTTACCCGTTCCGGTGAGACCATGGAGGACGAAGAGCGGCGGTTCGATCGCGAGCGAAGCGATCCGTTCACGGACATAGCGCCGGTACTCCCGGTAACCGCCCCTGAGCTTGTACACCGGAAGCCCCAGGGTGCCGAGCAGCGACGCGAGCGTCGTTGACCGCATTCCTCCGCGGAAACATCCTATCACGATGTCGCGGTCCCTCAGTCGGGAGAGCGTTTCCACCATGCCGGCAAGCTTGCTGCCGGCGATCTCTGCACCTTTCAGGATTGCGGCCTCCTCTCCGTGCGTCCGGTACAGGGTGCCGACCAGGGAGCGCTCCTCGTCGTCGAACACCGGCATGCTGCTCGAGCCGGGGATATGATCGGCGAGGTACTCGACAGGCGCCCTCACGTCGATGAAGACCGCCGAGGCGAGCGATCGGGCATCCTCGTAGGAAATCTCCCGCATGCTTATCCCACCGGCGACGGCATCCGGGCCGACACGCTCACGCCGGCGGCGAGCTCGTGGATAGCCCGGAGGAGGACCTCCACGTAGACGACCATTGACGGAGCGAAGAGGAGCGGGTGGAAGTCCTTCTTACCCACCGGGTGCAGCAGTGGCGCGCGTCCGTTGAAACCCTCGATCACGAAGGTTAAATCCTCATCGAACAGCCGCTCCAGGCTCCTGAGCGGCACGGCGTAGATTCCCGTCACCTCGCCGTCCGCAAAGCGATATTCCGAGAGGGGCCTGTCGTCGCGGAGCAGATAGACGCGCTGGAACTCGCGATGGAAGAGCCCCGGCGTTCGCTCCTCATAGCGGTAATAGCCGAGATCGATGAGCTCTTCATCGGTCGGGGATATGCCGATCTCCTCGGAGGACTCCTTCTGTATTTTTCCCTCCTTTTGCCCGAAGAGCACGTGCCCGCCCACGGTGATATCCAGGCAGTCGGGATAGTGCTCCTTGTCGCCCGCACGCCGCTGGAAGAGGACCTCGGGCGTGCCCGCTCTGATGCGCACTATCCACAGGTGCACGCCCTCGTGGGGCACGCCCTCCCTGTGCGCGCGCCGGCGCATCACCATCCTTCCGGTCGGCCTCGCCGTACCCCAGTCCCATTCCTCGAGCGCCTCATCGCCGTGTACGAAAATTTCAGTGCTCACGCGTATCATCCCTCCGGAACGTCACCATCGTAGCCGCTACATAACCGGGAATTAACCCGGTCCCCCCGTCCGCGGCGTGAGGAAACCCGATATTCGCACGATATGCGGGAAGCCCATTGCCGTGCGGGATCATCCTGCATGTATGCGGCACGATGCCGCAATGAAAAAACTGTGCTGTACAAATAAGCGTCATATTCCGAAAATAATACCATGATGCGGCCTGTGCCGCGACCCTCATGTTCCGCGTTCCCGTATCGGGAAAGCGGACGCGGGAATCGCGGCAGGCGGATAATAGGACGGGGGATCTCTCGAAATGCACGGTACCGACCCACAACGCGGCTTCCCCTGGGGTGTTCTTTTCGTGATGCTCGTACTGCTCGCGGGGCTTTCGATAGCGGCGTCGGCCGGCTATTTTTATTATACCTGTACCGGCTCCATCCGCGAGACCGTGGACTCCACACGGAAACACTCGAGCGAACTCATCGAGGCCCTTGGAAGCGTGGCCGAGTTCAGCTATGTGAGGAAAAGCTACGGCCGGCTGCGGGAACTGCTGCGGGAAAAGATAAAGGGGAGCGGCGGGATGGTGGCGTTCTTCACGCTCGCCGACGGTTCGATCATGGCGCATTCAAGTGCCGAGGGCGAAAAGGCCGTTGCCGGGAACATCGCCGGAGACGAGTTTACCTACAACCGCGATCAGATATTCCTCCCCCTGGCCGGAAAGACGAATGAGGTCCATTTTCTTGAATACAATATCGTCGCACGAACGGCGCCCTTCGACCGCCGGCAGCGCGAGTTTATCAAAAGGATTCTGTACCCCGCCATAGGCAGCACCGGCTGGCTGGCGACCCGCGCCGTCTGTTACCGGGGAAAACCGGTGGGTACCATCAATTTCATTATCTCGAAGGACGAAATTTATTCCGTTATAACGAAAACCGCCGCGGACACCCGGAGGCTCCTCACGCTGCTGCTTCTCGGATCGCTCTTCGTTTCGCTGATCGTTTCGGTGATGGTGTTTCTGCGAATACGGCGCGTATCCGTCCCCGCCCCCGCGGGCGCCGATTTCGGGACCGGCGCAGACGCGGCGCATTCACGCAGGGTGGCACCGCGAGTGGGCGCTCCGGCGCACCCGGCGGGCGATGCAATCCGGGACGCCATTCCCATAATCAAGTGAGAGGTACCCATGCTTCTGATCGAGCACACCGAACGGGACTCTGGAAAAACGACCGTGCTGACACCGAGGGGGCCGCTTACCTCGGCGACGGCACCGGCCCTCGAGAACGCGGTCGACGCCCTGGCCCACGGCGCCGCGCCATTCATCATTCTCGACGCCTCCGGGCTCGAATACGCGAGCTCCGCCGGCATCGGCGTGATTCTTCATGTCCACCGCTCCGCGGCGTCGCGGCACGGGGCGCTGGTCGTCTGCAATCTTTCGGCCGAATTGAATTCATTGTTCAGGCTCATCGGCTTTGACAGGGCGATCGATATCGCGGACTCGCTCGACGAGGCGGAGGGTCTCCTCGCGGGGCGAAGGGCCGGAAAGGCCTCCACCGCGGTTATGCCACCCGAACTCCCGACGCAACCGGCCGTAATCGAGGAACGGGAGCACGTCGAGGCACCCTCCCCTCCCGACGACTCCATCGAGCCCTCCGGTCCGGCCGGTGACGGTTTCGAACGGGCGCTGGTCGTCGAATGCGCCGAATGCGGCGGGCTCGTTCGCGTCAGGAGGAGCGGGACCTACCAGTGCCCGCACTGCCGCACCGAATTCCTCGTCGAGAAGGATCAGACGATCATCTTTTAATTTTATGCGCTTATTAGAATAAGATAATTGACTTTAGCACCCGCCTGTTTATCTTATTACAGAGATAAAATGATTTCCCGTGCGAGTCGACGAATCGCGGTCGTGTCGGTTCGGCGGAGAATCGTATACCAGCACCCTACTGGAGCGGAACCATGAAAGTTGTCCACGTCCTGAAAAAGATCGAGTTTATCGACAGCGACATAAAAGACCTTCGCAAGATGGAAAAATCGCTCCAGCGCAACAAGTCGTTTACCACCCCCATCTATCTTTCCATCGAGAAGCAGATCAATATCCTCCTCGGCGAGCGCATCAAGATGCTCGAGCTGAAGATCGACAATCCGCCCGCATACATGGTCGAGCAGATCGAGGGTGAGAAGTCCGAAGCGGCCGAAACGGCACCCGCCGCGGACCCGGCCGGAAGGAAGAAGGCGCCCGCCGCCAAACCCCGTTCAAAAGCGGCGAAACGGAGGGATCGATCGGACGACATGGACGTCGACGACATCCCGCTCGTGACGCAGGACCTCATCGACCGGAAAATCGAGAGTATCCAGAAAGTGTCGGACGATGTGCCGATACGGGAGCTTCTGCGCGCCGACGACGATGACGAGGAAAAACCGTCCGACGAATCGATAAAGCTTCTTGATATCGCGCTCGAAAAAGGCACCCTCGCCAGGGGCGAAGGCGACAAGGAAAAGCGCAAGGTTAAATTCTTCAAGGATAACTTTCCGGGCGGGGAATATTGACGCGGTAGGGGCGCATCATCATGCACCCCCTACCGGCGCGGGCGCATGATGATGCGCCCCTACGGCGGCATTTCCCTATTTTTTACCCTCTGTTAGCAGTTCGAACCTGTACTTCTCGAGCAGATATGGCGTGCTGCCCCAGGCCGCGTCGGCCGGCTTGAGGTCGGCGAACATGACATCGCGCAAAAGCGTGTTCGTGCCGAAGCCCTTCACTCGCAGCTCCCTGACCTTCTCCCGCACGCTGTACAGATCCCTGGCCGTCATGAACCCGGACGACACGTTATCGGGAAACTGGATGTCGTAAAACGTCTCTTCGCCCATGTGACGCGCGACGTTCGCGGTAAGCGCATGCGAAGCTTTATACCCGGTCAGATACTGCTGTTCCACGTTCCGCGTGTCGTCCGCAAGCGTGAGCTTCCCCATCCGGTCCACACGCAGTAGAAAAAAACGCGTCTGCCCTGCGGCGGGAGCCTGTGCGCCATCGCGCGTGAGCCTGTTTTCAAGATTGCGGCAGAAATCGAACATCGCCGCGAGCGTCGCGTCGCGCATCGAGCGGCTCTTGATGAACGTGAAAAAACCGCCCGACTCGTTGATTACGTGAATCACGAGGTGCTCTTCCTTCTCCTCGTAGACCACGGTTATACACGAGGGGCGGAAGAGCTGATAAACGGCCTCGAAGACTGCGAGGGACCCCTCATCGCCGTGGAAGCGGTACCGGACGGCACGTGACGACTTCAGCGTGAGTGCCGACAGCAGCTTCACGAGTCCGGGGTAGATGAACGCCGTCACCTTGTTCCCCTCGCGCGAGATCAGCACGAACCTGTCCTTCAACCGGGTCACGAAGCGCAGGTCCGTTCCCTCGGCGCCCTCTACGATAAACGAGTAGGCCTCCTTGAACATTGTGCTGATCCGCTTGTAGAGTTTTTTAAACGGCTCGGGCGAGTGCACCACGCAATACGAGTCGAAGTGCCGCTTCTGGTGGATTCCGTCGCGGATCACGAGCCCCAGGATCCGCGCGATCTCCTCTTCCGATGAGTACTCCTTTATATACGACTCGCCCCAGCTCGTGTAGTAGAGATGGTTGACAATCTGTATCGATTCGGCGTTCTCCCTGTTGAAATTGAGGATGACCGCGTTTACAAGGCCGAACGCGGGCTCCAGAAAATACTGGTTCCGTATCCGGATTCCGTCGCCGGTAAAAAGCGTGGTGACCTGGTTCAGAAGCTCGGTGACGGCCGTCGGATTGATCCTCGTATAGCCCGACTGGATGTTGATGCGTGAAAAAACCGGGTCGTACACGCCGTTTACGGACATCCACATAAGCAAGCGGAGCAGGTTTTTTTCGACCCTGAGCGTCGTCGAGAGAAAGCTGTCCTTTTCGCTTTTATTTCTTTTAAACAGCCTCCAGTCCGCCTCGTGCACGCCCTGGCCCACGGGCTCGATGTACAGGATGGCCTCCGACGGCGTGTCCTTGAAGGTGATGAAGTTGTCGATCTTGTCCTGCTCGCGGGCGAAATGGGTTTTGATCTTCCTGCTGAGCAGCATGAAGTCGGTCTCGGATATCTTCTTTTCGAGCTTGAGCGACGGAAGCTGCGTGGCGATCTTCTGGTAGCTCAGCAGCATGAAGCGCTTCACGGCGTCCCAGAAGGCCATCACCTTGTTGAAGTCCCATTCCTCGAAATTGTCAAGATCGCGGACGATGTTGATGTCCCAGCCCCAGGCCCTGACGTAGCGAGACATCACCGCGACCTTGTAGGGGATGTTTTTCTTGTCTTTTATGCCGACGTATTTCGATATCTGCGGGTCCACTTTGAGATAGAGGTTGCGCTTGAGGATATCGACGAGCTCCTTGTCGTCGAGCGTGGTGCTGTAATACTCGAAGACCTCGTTGAACATGAGCAGGTACGAATCGACCACCGAATTATCCAGGTTTTCGCGCAGGATGTTGACCTTTATCTTCTGGCTCAGAAGCGGCGAATCGCCCGTGCCGAAGATGTATTTTTCGAGCACGCCGATCTTTATGATCGACTTGAAGGGATTGCCGAGCGATTTGATGATCTGGAAGAGCGCGGCGCCGAGAAAATCCTCCCTCGAGATTTCGTAGAGGTTGCCGAGGTCCACGAACTCTTCCTTCATGTGGTCCGGCAGGCGGCCGTACAGCTCGTCGTACTCCTCGTCCCTGGCGAACTTGGGGACCACCCACCAGAAGGGTATTTTCCCGGCCACCAGTATCGAGCTTCTGAAAAACTCGTCCTTTAGAACGGCGCCCACCGTGGTGCCGAAGGCCTCTTCATCGTCCTCGGCGAAGATGTTCTGCTTGACGCTCTCTATATCGTTGATGAACAAATGCACCGGAAGCTCTATTTCCTTCGAAACCCAGCGCTGGACGGCCTCGACCTTTTTCCGGAAATTCACGAACTGCTCCGCCGTCACCGCCCTTCTGTTGACGCACACCCAGTAATCGAAATCGGACTTCTTGTTATACGCGACCGTACCGACGCTCCCCATGACCGCGAGCATCTCCACAAACGGGGCACGCCTCGTCACATCGGTCTTCACCGTGGGGAAACGCCCCTTTATATACCTCCGGGTCTCGTCGTCGACCGCATAGCGCCACACGCCAGCCGGGACGTCGCCCTCGACATAACCCGGCAGCCGCTTGTCGTTCGTACAGAGCAGAAAAGGGATTGAATTGATGATCTTTTTTATGGTCGGGTTCGGAATAAGCTGCTGGAAGCGCTGGAATTTGATGTCGTTATAGCGCTGGAACCTGGTTCTGTTCGTATCGATTATTTGAAGGAAGTCCATGCTTTCAGCTTTCCGGTCATCCCGCCGCGGGCGCGGCCCCGATGGTGAGCATCTCGTGCGACAGGTCGAACAACGGACCCGACGCGAGGCTCTTCGAGACCCTGTGGCTTTTAAGCGCGTAATCCGCCTTATGGAGCAGGGGGTATATCCGTTTTATTTTTATTATCGGGGTCGCACACGCCAGTTCCAGGAATGCCTTCCCCGCCCGCGGCGGCACGGACGCCTTCCGGAGCGCCTCCTCCTCGCCGTCGCCGCCGCGAAGGGCGAGGTGGTAGCGCTCGATGGAATCGGCCTGCCGCACGATCTGGTTCAGGATTAAAAGCTCCGGGCAGTTGTTTTCAATTAAATTTTTAAGCAGCCGAAGCGACGACCATTCGCCGCGGTAGAGCGCATCCACGAACTCGAAGACGGAATAGCCCTTTTCCTCGCCGACAACCGAGCCCACGGTCTCCTCGGTCACCCTAACCACCCCCGCGTTTCTGAGCTTCTCGAGCGCTCCGTCGATGGCGCGCACGTCCCTTCCGAGCAGCTCGATGAGCACCCGCGCGGCCCGTGCCTCTATCGAGATCTTGTCCGAGGCGAGCGTGCGCACGATATAGGCGGCTAGGTCGTTTTCGAAAGGCGGCCAGAACTGATACACCTCGAGTCCCGGCACCGCCGCATCGAGCCCCTTCGGGGGCCTGTTCCCGCGGACCGTCATCACGAGCGTCGTGGAATCCGGAAGCGAGGCGAACAGCTCGCCGAGGAGCGCCGCGTTCGCTTCGCCCGCCGGTACCGCATCCACGTTCAAGAGCACGCAGAGGCGGGCGTCGGAGAACATGGACCTGTTGAGCGCAAAATCGGCCGCCTGCATGAGCTCGCCCATCTCGCAGTGGAATCGTCCGGTCGAATGCTCCGCATCCTCTCCCGGCAGAACGAGCGCGGCGATGCGCCGCACGGCCTTGTCCTTTTCTCCCTCGTCCTCGCCGAGAAAGAGATAGGCGCGCGCCGCGCGCTTTTTATCGAGCCTAGCGTAGAGCTCCCTGGCGACCGGAAATTTCTTCTTGTCCATTCACTTCCTGCCTTTTTCGACGGGCGTGAGGAGCTCCGTGTAACTCCCCCGCATCGTCTGCTGCGCTATCCGTTTCGCGAGGGCGTCGATAACGCGATCGAGCGCCGCCGCCTCGGGAACGACCGGCGGCTCCACGTCCGAGAACTCCTCGAATGCCTGTATCTCGCGCTCAAAAAAAATCTCCCTTTTGTTGGCCCGATCGAACAGGCGCACCGAGGCCGTTATTCGAATCCGTTTCCGTACGGCGATGCCCATCTCGTCATAGCGCAGGGGGCGTATCTCGCTGCCCGTCACCACACCCGCGAGCACAAGGTCGGCCCGCTCCTCGTCGGCCACAACGGCCAGCCTGCCGTCGGCCGCCAGGAGCTCCCGTACCCGGATGCCGAGCCTGCCGCGGAGCGTCCGCTCGGCCGTCTCGCCGCCAAAGTCGGCAACGAGGATACGGTTGGCCCCCCTCGGGACCACGGGCTCGCCGGTAATGCCTTTTATCACCCTCCCGACGGGAACACCGATGTCGCCCTCGGTGGATGCGCACGCGCACAGGACCAGAAGCGCCGTAATCAGGAGGCGCGCCTTCCACGTCCCTGTTTTTCCGAAACCCGGTCCGGTTTTTTGTAAAGTCCGCATCGGTCTCCGCCGATAAAAAGTACAGATCATTTTACACCAACGGTCTTCCCGCCAGCCGACAGGCATAACCGAGAAGGCTTTTCGTGACAAACGGGATATTCACTATCCCGTCTTTTTTTTATTCGACGATCCGGATTATCTCCTTCACCGCGTATACCGATTCTATGTACCGCCTGGCCGGGCGGTCCCAGTGGTAAATCGACGACATCGCGTTCGCACCCGCTCTGTGGAGGGAGGCGTCGTCGCCCGAACGAATGAACTGGTGGGCCCGTTCCATGGCGTCATAAAAAGCGGTCGCATTGAAGTCGGTAAAGAGAAAGCCGTTCCCCTCGAGTACGCCGTCTTTCGCACGCACCGGAAAGACCGTATCGCGGAGCCCTCCCGTCGCGCGCGCCACCACCAGGCAGCCCGCCGCGAACGCCTCGAGCTGCGAGATGCCGCCCGGCTCGCTCATCGACGGCATGCAGAAGATGTCCGAAGAAAAAAGCGGCACCGCTATGTCCTGGAACCCGAAGGTCACGCTGACGTTCTGCGGGGATAATTCCGTAAGCAGATGAAGCCCGTGCGCGATCTCCTCGCCGCGGCGGTCGCCGGACGATATGGAGCCGCCCATAACCGCCTGATAGCCGAGGCGGGCGAAGAGCCCCTCCGACGCGTCCAGAACCAGTTGAAAGCCCTTCTGTTCGGTTATGCGGTGTATCATGCAGAAAAGCACCGCGTCCGGATCGACCGTCAGGCCCCGTTCGAGCTGCAGCATCATCTTGTTCCGGGCGCGCACGGCCGAGAAGCGCCGCGCCTCGTTCCTGATTTTTTCCACGGCCTCCGCGCCGCGCGTCATTTCGGGCCAGCGCGCGGCGACCTTTTCCATGAGGGCGGCGTCGCTCCGCAGGGCCTCGACGAGCCGCGGGTACTGTTTTTCGACGAAACCGGAGTCCCTGAACGCGGCCGCCAGCCTCGGTGCGAAGTCCCTGCCGACGGCATTGCTGATTCCTATTACGTTCGAGAGGATATGCTCCAATCCGTCGCAGGCGTATTCTATCTGCCGGGCATAGCTCGGGCTTACCGTAATCACCCGGTCGGCGAACCTGATCCCGGCGGCCATGCAGCTGAGGCGGTCGCCATGCACCGGATCGGCGAAATCGACCGCCCGCCACGACGGCAGATTAAAGATCTGAAACAGGTCGAAACCCCGCTCGTGGCGGTGGTAGGCGTCGAAATACTGCCAGCCGCCGTTATGGATGATGTGAAGGAAGGTCGTACGCGCGAAATTGGGGTTCGAGGCGTACACATGATCGCTCCGCACGATTCCGTTAAAGAGGCCCGTGTACGCGTCGTTGGTGAAGGTAAACAGCGGCCGCAGACCGAACGTGGTGATGACCTCGGCGCTCGCGCGCGCGAAGGCGATGCGGCGGCGGAGCTTTTCCTCGGAGGTCACCCCCCAGTAGAGGCCGTCGAAAAACTCGTAGTGGTCGAGAAGGAAAAAGGTCACGCCGTCAACCACACCGCGGTACACGCCCACCTCGTAATCGACGTTCAGTATTTTAAAATGCACGTTCGTTCCGGTATACCGCACATCGTATCGCTCCACGGCCGAACGCATCTTTGCCGCGGCCTTTTCGTCGCCTCCGCGCCAGAATCCGGTGATGACGTACACCTCTTCGCCGAGCGCGGCAAGCTCCCTGGGGAGTTCGTAGACCACGTTGGCGAGGCCCCCGCTCTTCGAAAACGGGTCGGTTTCCGCGGACATGAAGACCATGGAATCGCCCCGATTGTGGGCCTCCAGGGCCTCGCCAAGCAGACGGATGCGGTCGTCGCCGGATGATTGCATTTTTTTAAAATAGGAAACCGACTGATGCGCCCCGAGCGCCCCGGTGCGGACGGAGTGAAACAGCGCCCTTTTAAGCCCGAGCTCGAGGTGGTAGCGATTATTGTCCCAGAGCATCGGAACGAGATGCCCCAACACATAGGCGGAGAAGGAATCGAAGGAAGCACAGTTGGCCGCAATCTCGCGAAAGGAGAAATTCGACTCGAAGTGCGAAATTTTTGCAATGGCGCACATGCGAAAAAATGAATCTTTCAGAAAATCGCGGTAAAAGCCGTCTATGTCGGTCACTTCCTCGAGCTTGAGGAGCTTCACCCTGTCGGTGAACGAAACGACCGTGTCGATGCGCGAGGTCTTGAGCTCGCGCCCCGTGTAGAAGGCATAATGGCCCGTTATGGGGGAATACACGGGGTCCACGACCCGATACAGCACATCGTCCTCGAGCGGAAGAACCGGGTTGTCGAACTGAATGGATGCCGCCTGGCTGGAATCCGCGAAGTTGAAGGCGCCTATCCAGATGCCCGTATCGGTGAACTTGACCGAGGCGGCGACGTTCGTGTTGTTCGCCCACACCAGATATCCCTTGCCCTTCTCCTTTCGATGAAACTCGTACCACTCCCCGTAGAAGCGTTCCACACTCCGGTGTGCCGCGTACTCGAAGCTGTTCCAGTTGACGAAGATGTTGTCGAGGTAGACCTTCCATCCCTCGCCCTCGGCGCTCCCCTCGTAGTCCATGATGATATTGTTCATGAACGTGGTCACGCCGACCGCCGCGCGAAGCCCCCTGTGGCCGAAGGTGTTGAGCGCGCGCCGCTCGTCGTGGTTGCCGAGAATGCCGAGGAGCTCGGTACCCCTGGGCATCACCGACGGAAAATAATTGTCGTAGATGTGATAGATCTCGCGGACGTCGGTGGTGCCGTGGATGATGTTCTCGCAGATTTTGAAGAGCGCAGAGTTGTAGGGGATGATGCCGACGCGCGTCAGGAAGCGCTCGTGCCCCCAGTAGCATTCCGCGATATTGATGAAGAAGCCCCGGCCGAGCTCGCGGAGCTTTCGCTCAACCGCGAGCATGAGATAGTAATGGAGGGGAATGGCGATAACATCGCGGCACGCCGAATCGTAATAGCCCGTAGTGGCGAAGTGCTCGTCCTCCCGGTCGTTGACGACGATGCCGCCCTCGAGGCCCTCCTCGGCGCTGCGAGCGACGCCGTACACCGAAGGGTAGTTGTTCTTTTTCATCATTATGGGGACGGCATGGGCCGAGTCGAAGCGGATGCCGTCAATGTCGAAGCGCTCGATGAGCGTGGTGATTGAGCGCTCGAGCCACTCCCACACCTCGATTTTACGATAGTTGAAAAGCTTGCCGTCATTCCAGCTTCCGAACCGTCCGTCGGTTGAGGCGCGCGCGACAAGGCGGCCGCCCTCGTCGTAGCACTGCACCACACAGTCCTCGGGGACCTCGGCGCTCTGCCTGTTGAGGTGCGGGACGATATCGACGATCACCTTCACTCCCGAGCGGTGCGCGGCGTCCACGAGCTCGCGGAATTCCACCTCGCCGCCCAGCGCCGGCTCTATCTCGACGAGGCTCATCGGCGAAAAGGGCGAAGGCGACGAGGCCTCGGGGGCCCAGTCCTCGCGGTTCGACCCCCGTTTCTGCACGCCGAGGAGGTACAGCGCGGTGATCGAGTAGCGTTTTTTGAGGTCATCGAGGTGCCGCGTGATGTCGGAAAAACGTCCCAGCCGTATGACCTCCCCGTGCTCGTTGTAGACGAGGCCGGGGCGGCCCGAACCGTCCATCCAGTATATCCTGGTATGGCCGTGGATGTCGGGAAAGATTTCGAGGATTATCTCGCCGCGCACGTCCGGAATGACGTTGATCCTTCCGCTCGTGCCGGAATGGTGCACCCATTCGCTCTTCTTCCTTTTATGAAAGACGACATAGTCATAGTGGCCGTATTCATCGAACACGTACGAAGCGGTATGCCGCCCGAAGGCGGGGTCGTACTCGAGGTCGATGTCGAGCGTGTCCATGTCGCGCCGCATCGTGAACCGCCCCGACGCGCTCTGGCGGTACAGGCGCACGAAATAGCGGGCGCGCCCGGCGGGCAGGTCGAACTCGAAGCGGTACGGCGAACCCTCGGCCAGCGTGGTAAAAACCGTCGCGAGCGGCGCGTCGAACTCCTTGGGCGCGAATATCCTCTCGAGGAGGATGTTCGCCCTGTCGCGCACCTCGTGGACATCGTGCCCCGACGCGGCTACGAGCAGGCGCATCGCCTCGCGCAGCGAATCCTCGTCGCCGGCCTGTTTGTAGGAGCGCGCCAGACGCTCGATTGACGAGATGCCCCGGAGGTTCGCCCCGGCGTCGAAATTCATCTCGTCACCGCTCACGCGCGCGTCGAGCAGTCCGACAAGCCGCCGCCGGTCCGCCGGGGAGAAGGGGCGCACCGCCTTCTTCGCGGCGACCTCGCGGTACTCGAGGGCGGTGATGGTCGAAACGCGGATAACCTCGTCCACAAGCGAGTTGAGCGAGCGCGAATACTCCACCGGAAAGATCTCCACGTGCGCATACCCGGTCTCTATGGCGCGCGCCTCGATCGCGAGCAGCCTGACGAACGCGTCGAAATAGGAGCGCTCGCCGCGCTTCGACTCGTAGGAGAGCGTATCGAAGACATTCATGCCCAGGTAGAGCGAGGGGATCTCCTCCCATTCGGGCCCCTGGCCGACATGGGAGATCACCGTGGTATCGTTGGATAAATGCAGGAGCGTCGGCACGCCGGGACGCTCGCGTACGATGACGAAACGCCGCCCGGCGAGCGAAGCGAGGCCCTCCTCCGCCAGGGCCATGTGGACGAACATGATGGCTGAGACGAGGCGCGAGGACAGGCGCGTATCGCTCAGGAGCCGGTTTTTAATGGTCCGGTCGTCGCCCGACGCGGCGTCGAAGACCGCGTTTTTCATCGCGATCAGGTCTTCACGGTACAGGGCCGCGGGGTCCCCGGCCCTGATGCGGGCGACGAGGACCGGGTCGGCGGTAAAAAAGAAGCATCGGTTTTCGGCGAACGCGGCGCCGATCTCCTCCTTCACCCTCGCGTCCGACACGAGGTGTTCGTCCTGCAGCCGGAAACGGCTGAGGCTGCTCTGCGCCGTTGTTCGCATCGTTTCGGTCATGTCATTGTCCGTCCTCCCTATGTGCTATCATATCGAGACGACAAGTCAAATTAAAAACCGCCCCGGACGGCAGGCCCGACGGAGAACGCGAAAAAAACGATATGCGAGGCAAAAAATCCTTTTAAAAAACAAACGGATATCGGATCATCCCGACACCACCGCAATAGAGCGAGAAAAGGCGCGCACTGCAATGATAAACAGGATCCGAGACAGCATCCGCCGCATTGATTTCGGACGGCTCCCGCGGGAATACCGCGAGGTCCTTCCGAAAGACATAAACTTTACGAACATCAACCGCGAAAAGATCTTCGCCGTGATGATCATCGTCGTCAATCTGCCGCTCGTTTTCGTCGACTATTTCAACTGGGAAAAGGCCTACTGGAGCTCGATGCCGGGCTACCGGTACCTCTGCTATCTTCACCTCATCGCCATCGCCGCGATGCTGCTTTTTCTGCTCGCCATCCGGTTCAACAAGATCGACAGCCCGGACGACATCTCACCCCACCACCGCGCGCTCTCGGCCGGCCTCGTGCTGTTTCTCCTCGTCTGGAGTTCTGCCGTCTCGATAGCCGACCAGTTCATTCACAAGGATATCACCGCGTTCATCGTCGGGATGTTCGCCGTCGCCGGCGCCTACCTCATGAGCGCCCGGCTCGCCCTCGCGGTCTTCGTGGTCCCCAGCGCCGTGCTTCTGTACGCACTGGACTACCTGCAGACCGACCCGCACCGGCTCAAGGGGTACTGCATCAATATCGCGGCGGTCGCCGCGATCGCGTGGGGGCTCTCGCGCATATTCTACATGCAGTACATCCGCGACTTCATCAACCGCAAGATAATCGACAGCCAGAAGGATATCCTCGCGCGCCAGTCCAAGGAAGACTTCCTCACGGGCCTCTTCAACCGGCGATATCTCGAGCTGCTCCTGTCGCAGGAGTTCGCCCGCGCGCGCCGCTACAATCTGAAGCTCAGCGTCGCCATGGCCGACATCGATCATTTCAAGATCATCAACGACACCTTCTCGCACCAGATCGGCGACGAGGTGCTCAGGGTCATAGCGCAGCTCTTCCGCCAGAGCATACGCTCGTTCGACATCATCGCCCGCTACGGCGGCGAGGAGTTCGTGCTCATCCTTCCCGAAACCGACATCGACGAGGCCGTCATGGTCTGCGAGCGCATCCGCAAGACGATCGAGGGCCACGACTGGGCCGCGGTCGCCCGGGGCCTTTCGGTCACCATAAGCTTCGGCATTACCGACGACATGAGCCGGGAGAATTACGAAAAGCTCCTCTCCCTCGCCGACGTGCGGCTCTACGAGGCCAAGAACGGCGGGCGCAATCAGGTACGGTTTTAGCCGATGGGCGGGGACTCGCCCCAAATCCTTTCGTACGTTCCGGGTGCCGGCGACGGTGTGTCCTTTTCGCCCATGGAGACCGAAGCGCTCGGGCACGTAAACCGCCGCATCGCCTCCGGCGAGACGCTCAACTCCATTATCGATTTTCTTTTCGATGAAATGCGCGCCATCATGCCCTGCGACCGCATCGGCATAGGCTTTATCGAGGAGGCGGGAAGCCGGCTCTCGCTCTACTACGTGCGCGCGGCGTACGAGCCGCTCCATCTCGACCGCGGCTATGCCGCCGACATACAGGGGAGCTCGCTCGCGCCGATTTTCGAGTCGGGGCGGCCGCGCATCATAAACGACCTTGCGCGCTACTACGACGACCACCCCGGCAGCGAATCGACGAGGCTTCTTTTAAAGGAGGGCGTGCGCTCGAGCATGACCTGCCCGCTCGAGGTGGACGGCAGGCGCGTGGGCCTTCTCTTCCGAAGCTCGCGCGAGCCGAGCGCCTACACCGATCGCGAGGCGGCCCTGCACATGGCGGTCGCCGAGCGGCTGTCCCAGGCCGTCGAAAAGGCCTACCGCATCGAGGAGCTCAGAGCGGCTATCGGCTCTTACATGGAGATGCTCGGCTTCGTGACGCACGAGCTTAAAAGCCCGCTCTCCTCCATCATACAACTCGGCCGTTCGCTCGCCGACGGCTACTTCGGCGAGATGGAGCCGAAACACCGCGAAATGCTCGAACGCATCCTCAGAAAGGCCGAATACCTCGTAAGCCTCTCGAACGAGTACCTCAACCTCTCCCGCTTCGAGAGCGGCGGTGCACGCATCGACAAAAAACGCGGCGACATCATCGCCGAAGCGATCGAGCCGGCCATAGAGATCGTCGCCCCGCAGATTCAGTCGAATGCGGTGACGCTCGAAAAAAACTACGAAACGAATCCCCTCACCGCGCTGTTCGACACCGAGCTCATCAAAATCGTCGCGGTCAACCTGGTCGGTAACGCCGTCAAATACGGCAACGTTAAGGGACGCATCAGGATAAGCGCAGAGCGTACCGCGGACACCGCCCGCGTTTCGGTGTGGAACGAGGGCCCGGGCTTTCCGGAAACCGAGAAGAAGAACCTGTTTAAAAAGTTCTCGCGCCTCCAGACGCCCGAACTCCTGGGTCGCAAGGGCTCCGGGATCGGCCTCTACCTCTCGTGGAAGGCCCTCCAGGCCCACGGCGGGAAAATCCGCGCCGAGTCCGAGCCCGGCCGGTGGGCCGAGTTCATCTTCGAGATTCCGATCGGCGCGGAGTAAGCGGCGGGCCCCCCGACCCCCCGGAGGGAGGTAACGGCACAGATGGCCGGGACGCTCAGGCGAGAAAGGCGCGCGGCGACAGGGCTGTCGCCGGAAAGGCGTTCAGCAGTTTTTTGTCGGTGGTGACGAGCGGCACATCCATTGCGAGGGCGAGTGCGACGAATTCGCAGTCGTAGGCCGAACACCCGCTCTCTTTTGCCAGGGCCAGCACACTCCCGGAAACGACCGGGTATTCATTGCCTTTCATGAACGATTCGACATGACCGGCGAGGCCGGCGGCCTCCTCAAGGGTGAGGATGCGCTTGCGTATATACAGCACAAGCACGCTGCGGAATTCGCTTGACCAGAGCGGGGGAGCGATCCAGTGGGAGTCCTTCTCGAACACCTTCGCGACCGGGGCGGTGTGCTCGCCCGACAGAAAAAAATAACTCAGTACGTTCGTATCGACGACGATCAACGACGTCCCTCGTTTTTGGCGCGGTCGATGAGTGCGTCGCCAAGGCGGAAGCGCCGCGTCTTCACCCGGTACTCCTCGGCGACCTCTCGAACGAACGCATGGCTCCGCTCGCCCTCGTCCAGCGCGCTTTCAATACAGACGAGTATCTCGCTGTTGATGCTGCGGCGCTCGTCCTTCGCCCGTTTCTTCAGCCGCTCGTACAGCTCGTCCGGGATGCTCTTTACCGTGATCGCACGCATTCTGCCATACCATCCTTTACTCGGTGTGGTTTCAATATAGTTTCGTTATGGAACCATGTCAAATTAAATATGTGACATAGCTTCGCCACCGTATCCTTCGTCCATCGGAGCCGTTGCCCCCCCGACCCCCCGGAGGGGGGGGTAACGGCGCAAGCAGCCGGGACGCTTGCCACACAGCAAAGCAAACTTTCGACGCGCCCCCTTTACCAAAGGGGGCGCGTCGGAGGCGTGGGGGTTCAAGAAGCATCGGCCGAAGCATCCGGTTACTCGTCGGCTGGATCCCCCCTCTCTTTCGTTCAAAGAGAGGGGGCCAGGGGGTGAGTTCGAAAAGTGGCATTGCCGCCCGGGCTTCATGAGCACACGACCAGCACAGGTTGAATAGATATCAGCCGCAAGGGGCCGTGCGCATAGCCACAAGAGCCTACCGCCCCGTGCCTCGGCGTGATGCCGCCCGGCATATTTTACTTGTCAAATCAGCGCTTCCGTATCCGCATGGGGGTATGAATGTTACGGGAATATTCGGCCACCGGCGGCAGATCGAGCTTTTGGAGCGCATGGCACGGCGAAAGCGCGTGCCGCAGACCATGCTCTTCGCGGGCACCGACGGCATCGGCAAGCGCCTCGTCGCGCGGCGCTTCCTTTCCTCGCTTTTCTGCGCCGCGGACGAAGGGCCGTGCCTGGCCTGCCCGGTCTGTTCCATGATTGAGGGAGGAACGCACCCGGATTTTATCCAGCTCTCGCCCAACGAGCGCGGCATCATCCCGATCGGCGACGAGGAGAAGCGCGAGGAGGGCAGCGTGCGCCGGCTCATCGAGCGTCTTTCGCGCCGCTCCGTGAGCGGGCTCACGGCCGTCATCGTGGACGGGGTCGACCACATATTCGAGGAGGGGCAGAACGCCCTGCTTAAAACCATAGAGGAACCGCCGCAAACGGCGCGCATCATACTCCTCGCCTCCAACGGTTCCCGCGTACTCCCGACCATCCTGTCCCGCTGCCTGCTGTTGAAGTTCCATCCACCGCTCGATCCGGAGGTCCTCGAATTTCTCCTCGAACGTGGCGTCGATGCGGCGACCGCGGGCCTCGTCGCTCCCTTCGCGGGGGGCTCGTTCGCCCTTGCCGCGGCGCTCGCCGACAACTCCCGGCGCGGCGAAGTGATTGCGCTCTGCCGCGAGGTGGCGCGCTACCTCAGTGACGGCGACGTCTTCGACCCTCCGGCCGAAAAGGTGCTCAAGGCGGCCGGCGCGGACACGACGCTCGACGCGCTCGTCAATTTCTTCCGGTGGAACCTCGTGCTGATCGAGACAGGAGGCCATCCTCCCGCGGCATTCGACGGCCTCGCTCTCGAAGACGCCGGCAAGCTGTTCGGCCTCGTTAAAATACTGCTTGCATTGAAAAAAGGGCAATCTCATAATCTTAATCTTAGAATGGGACTGAAGGGGATGCTATACTCCCTGCATCCCGGAGGCGAGTATGCCGCCGGCCCCGGGACCTCCGCATAAAACAAGGATACTCATCATGGAACATACCGGCGTGAAACTACGCAACAGCTTTCAGATATTCTACGTCAACACCAACGGGCTCTTCGTCAAACGCAACGCGCTGTGCATCGTCGAGACCGACCACGGGGTCGACATCGGCCGCGTTTTCAAGTGCCCGGCCCACCTCAGGCGCAAGACCTCCGAGGTAAAGGGGAGGTTGCTAAGAAAGGTCACGGTCGAGGACCTCGGCGCTCTTCCCGAAATCGAGGCCGTCGAAAAAAAGGCCTTCGCCGTCTGCAGGGAAAAGGCGAAGGAAAAGAAGCTCGACATGAAGCTCGTATCGGTCAAGTGCCTCTTCGACCGCACCAAGATCATCTTCTACTTCGTGGCGGAAAACCGCATCGACTTCAGGGAGCTGGTGCGCGACCTCGCCACCGTTTTCCGCACGCGGATCGAGATGCGCCAGATCGGCGTGCGCGACGAGGCGCGGATAATCGGCGGCTTCGGCCCCTGTGGCAAGGAGCTCTGCTGCGTCAACCTGAAAGAGGAATTCGATCCGGTCTCGATCAAGATGGCCAAGGAGCAGAACCTCAATCTCAACTCGCTCAAAATCTCCGGGATGTGCGGCAGGCTGCTCTGCTGCCTGGGCTACGAGTACAATGTCTACAAGGAAATGAACGAGCTCATGCCGAGACACGGCGCCACGATCAAAATAGGACCAAAGGACTATACCGTCGAGACCACCGACCCGCTCAAGGAAACGGTGAGGCTCCGCTGCGCCGACCACGTCGTTACCGTGAAGCGCGAGGACATACAGGTTTCGGGCAACCGCTATCATATCAGCCAGGAGGTGATGGATCGGATCACCGCGGTGCTCGACGAAGAACTCGAAAAAGAAATGGTGTAAGAGGATTCGATGGACAAGCGATTCTACGTTACGACTCCCATCTATTATGTCAACGCCGAGCCGCACATAGGCCACGCCTACACAACCATCCTCGCCGACTTTCTCAAACGGCACCATACGCTCATGGGATACGATTCATACTTCCTTACCGGCACCGACGAACACGGCGACAAGATCGTCAAGGCCGCCGCCGAGGCCGGAGCACGGCCGAAGGAGTACACCGACCGCATCAGCTCGCTCTTCCGCGAGACCTGGCAGAAGATGGGCCTGGGCTTCGACGACTTCATCCGCACCACCGAGGAGCGCCATCGGAAGGTGGTGCAGTCCGTGCTCCAAAAGGTGTACGACGACGGCGACATCTACTTCGCGAGCTATGGCGGCCACTACTGCTTCGGCTGCGAGCGCTTCTTCACCGAAAAGGACATGGTCGACGGCAAATGCCCGGACCACAACAAGCCGCTCGAATACATCGAGGAGAGCAATTATTTTTTCAGGATGAGCAAGTACCAGGCCTGGCTCGTCGAGTACATCAAATCCCACCCGGATTTCATCCGCCCCGAACGTTACCGCAACGAGGTGCTCGCGATGCTCGAGGGCGAGGCGCTCGAGGACCTCTGCATCTCGCGCCCCAAAACCCGGCTCGAGTGGGGAATCACCCTCCCCTTCGACGACAAGTTCGTCACCTACGTCTGGTTCGACGCGCTCATCAATTACGTGAGCGCGATCGGCTATCCGGACGACGAAAAGTTCAAACGCTACTGGCCCGTCGTGAACCACCTCATCGCCAAGGACATCGTGAAGCCCCACGGCATCTTCTGGCCCACCATGCTCAAGGCAGCGGGCATCGAGCCCTTCCTCCACCTCAACGTTCACGGCTACTGGAACATGGAGGATGCCAAGATGTCCAAGAGCCTCGGCAACGTCGTGCGCCCGCTCGAGCTCATTGACCGCTTCGGGAACGACCAGATCCGCTACTTCTTTCTGCGCGAGATGAACTTCGGCGCCGACGCGCGCTTCACCGAGGAGGCCATCATCAACCGCATAAACTACGACCTGGCCAACGACTTCGGGAACCTCGTCAAGCGCACCTTCGACATGGTCAAAAAATTCTTCGACGGCGGCATCCCCGCGCTCGATACGGCACAGACCGCGGGGCGCGACGCGCTCCTCGCCGGGTTCCAAGAGGCGCTCGCGGCCTACACCGCGCATGTGGAGTCCTTCCAGTTCAGCGTGGGGATCGAAAAGCTCTGGGAGTTCATCCGCCTCCTCAACCGCTACATCGACGAGCGCAAGCCCTGGCAGCTCGCGAAGGAGCATAAAACAGCCGAGCTTTCCTCAACGATGAGGAACCTCCTCGAATCGATCGCGGCCATCGTCGTCATCCTGTCGCCCGTGCTCAATCGCACGGCGCCGGTGGTCCTTGCGGCGCTCGGCCTTCCTGAAAACACGCCCCTCTCGAGCGTCTCCTCGCTCGACGCCCTCACGACGGGGAAAAAGCTCGGCGAGATGGGAGTGCTGTATCCGCGCATCGAAAAGGAAAAGCCTCCATCCGCGGAGCCCCCGCAGAAGACGCCGAAGCCCGCCGACGAAGGGCTCATCGATATCAGCGAATTCGCCAGAGTCGACATCCGCGTGGCACAGGTAATAGAGGCCTCCGCCGTCGAGGGCTCGGACAAGCTCCTCGAGCTCCGTGTGGACGCGGGTGCCGACACGCGCACCATCATCGCCGGGCTCGCCCTCCACTACAGGCCGGAGTACCTGGTCGGCAAAAAGATCCTGCTTGTCGCCAACCTCAAGCCCGCCGTTCTCTTCAAGCGAACCTCGCACGGGATGCTTCTTGCCGCCAAAAAGGAGAAAAAAGACAGGCCGGTCCTGATCGAGGTGAGCGACGACATTCCCGTCGGGGCGAAGCTGTCGTGAAGATCGGCATTATCTCCGACACCCACAACGACGTCGCCATGGTCAAAAAGGCCGTAACCGTGTTCAAGGCGCGCGGCGTCGACCTCGTGGTGCATGCGGGCGACCTCACCTCGCCCAAGATCATGGAGCTCTTCCGGGAGCTTCCATGCCGCTTTGTGCTCGGCAACTGCGACCTCGACGCCGAGGCGATCAACGAAAAGGCGCGCGATCTGGGTTTCGGCTGCGTGGAGGACTGCTGCGATTTTACGGCGGACGGCAAGCGCATACTGCTGTTCCACGGAAACGACATCCCCTCGTTCCGCGACGCGGTGGCCTCGGGCACCTACGATTACATAATAAAGGGGCACACGCATATATTCGAAAACTACGTTTCGAACAAAACGCGCATCATCAACCCCGGGTCGATCTACCGCGAAGACGAACGCACGGTGTCGGTGCTCGACACCGAGACCGACAGGGTGGAAAAGATAAAGATTGACGTGGATTGAGCGGCGGTTACGGCGCTTTCTTCAGGAGCGGCCCTTGCAGAGAATTTCGATGATCCGCTCGAAATCGTCGAGGGAATAGTAGCTTATCTCTATACGCCCCTTGCCGCCCGAATGGCGTATCTCGACCTTGGTGCCGAGAAGCGCAACGAGCATCTCTTCCATCTTTCGGATATGCGCGGCGTCCTTTGGGCCCGATTTTTTGGCGGCACCGCCCTTCTTCGACGAACCCTCATCCCCCCTCTCGGACTCGGCGAGCTTTTCGAGCATGCGCACCGAATAGCCTTTGTCGAGGATCTCGTTGAAGAGCGCGTTCTGCCGTTCCGGCGGAAGCGCCAGGAGCACCTTCGCGTGGCCCACGCTTATCCTTCCCTCGGAAACGGCGCGCTGCATCTGCTCGGGGAGCGATAGCAGGCGCATGAGATTGGCGACCGTGGCGCGGTCCTTGCCCACGCGCTGCGCGACGTCCTGCTGCTTGAGCCGGAAGCGGCTGATGAGCAGGCGGTACGCCTTGGCCTCCTCGATCGGATCGAGGTCCGTACGCTGGATGTTTTCGATGAGCGCGAGCGTGAGGTTTTCTTCCTCGTTCGCGCGGATGACGATGCTCCTGATTTTCTGCAGGCCCGCGAGCTTCGACGCGCGAAGACGGCGCTCGCCCGCCACCACGTAATAGCCCTCGCCCTCGCGCCGCACGACGATCGGCTGTATGAGCCCGACGCTTCTGATCGACTCGGCGAGGCCCTCGATCTCATCCTCGTTGAAGTGTGTCCGCGGCTGGTCCGGGTTGGGCCGGATCGCCCCGACATCGAGCTCGACGATCCGTTCCTTCGCCTCCGTTACCGCGAACTCCATCGAATCGACGGGCGTCGGCGAGCTCGAGATGATCGCGCCCAGCCCCTTGCCCAGCACCTTCTTAGCCATTGTTCAACACCTCTTCCGCCAGGGCCTCGTAGCGCTCGCTGCCGACGCAATGCCGGTCGTACATACCGATGGGCTTCCCGAACGAGGGGGCCTCGGAGAGGCGTACGTTCCGCGGTACGATGCTCTTGAATACCTTGTCCTTGAAAAACTCGCGCACGTCCGACACCACCTGCTGCGAGAGGTTGGTGCGCGAATCGTACATGGTGAGCACCACGCCCTCTATTTTAAGATTGCGGTTCAGGTTCTCCTGCACCATCGAAATAATCCGTAAAAGCTGGCTGAGCCCCTCGAGCGCGTAGTATTCGCACTGGAGCGGAATCATCACCGAATCCGCGGCGATAAGGCTGTTCAGGGTAAGCACGCCGAGGGACGGCGGGCAATCGATGAAGATGAAATCGAAATCGTCCCTGATCGCTGCCACCGCTTTTTTAAGCACATACTCGCGCCCCTCGAGCTCCAGAAGGTCCATCTGCGCACCAGACAGGTGGATATTCGAGGGGATGATGAACAAATTATCGATGCTCGTCTTATAGATGGCCGCCTGTATCCCGACCTCGCCTATCAGCACCTCATAGAGGGTGTTGCCGGCGTCCTCCGCGTTTATGCCGAGCCCGTAGCCGGCGTTCGCCTGGGGGTCGATGTCGATGATGAGCACACGCCGTCCCTTTTCGGCCAGGAACGCCGCCAGGTTGATGGTAGTGGTGGTTTTACCGACTCCTCCCTTTTGATTGGATACCGAAATTATTCTTCCCATGCGGTGCTCTTCCTGGATTTACCGTTTCGTCCGTATGGCTGGCCGGGACGGCCGCCGGAATTAGGCGCTTCCCGCCACAACGGTGCGGACCCACCTGAATTGATTTCCTCGCGAACGGCTGAACACGTATAAAAAACCGGACGAAAAATCAATGCAACTCTTTTATCGCGCCCGTCCGGAATATTTTCGCGGGTTCATGAAGCGATTGATGAGCACGAGGGCGGCGATGACCGAAATGAACAGAAAGCCGAGCACGACCCTCCTGAAATAGGGTATGAGGCGCGCCCCATGTTTTACCGAAAAGGCGAACGGGATGTTCCTGCCGTTCCCCGCCGGATACACGCGCACGCCGTAGAGGTCTTTTTTGCCCGCCTGCACATCGACCGAGAACGTCCGTTCCCACGTCTGGCGTGAGGCGATAATCTCATCGCCCGAATACACGTCCGCCTGGAAGAATCCGTTCTCGCTCCTGAAATAAAGGGTATTCCGGCCCTTCCTGAGCGGAACCGTATAGCGCCGGGACTGCTCGCCGGGCAGCAGCATGTCGACGAGCGTAACGCCCGGGGCCTGGTCCCATCTTCCCGCGCTCTCCTCAAGAGCCGAGAGCAGTCTTCCGAACACGACCCGGATTACGAGGAAGCGCATAATCGGATTTCCGCTCTCGCCCGTATAATACCCGGTGTAGTAGGCCTCGCCGCGTTTACGTTTGAGACGCGCTATCACCGGACCCTTCTTCTTCCCCCTGGGGGTCTCGAACCTTCCTTCGGCGAGCACATCCGCGTCGCTGATCGATTTCACCGCCACCCACCCGGAAAAGGGCACGTGGACCGTCAACCGCGGCATCGATACAAAGCTAAAAAGGTCGTCCTCGAGGCGCAGTTCTATCGT
>JADFDB010000179.1 GCA_018263175.1 Spirochaetota bacterium | reverse complement strand
CTTGATGACGGGTATGATGCTCTCGTTGTATCTTTTCAGAAAGTTTTCCTTTATCTGGGGCGGCTTTTTTGCGGGGGCCTTCTTCTGGGCCGGGAATCCGGCCACGGGGCCGAACAACAGGCAGGCGGCGGCCGCCGCCGCGGCGCACGATCGTAAACGCTTCATTCGTTGAGCTCCTCTGTGGTGCGTGCTCCTGCCCGGCAATGCGCCGCCGGGCAGGAGCCGTCATCGCCCGTCGTAACGGACGGACGATGGTAGTCCGGATGCTGCCGCTTCCGGGGCGATTTGTAAAGATATTTTTGCCGGCCGGGGCTTCCTCCCGCCGCAGGCGCAGGAAGCCCCGATCTCGACAGAATATAAAACAAGTCTGTTGATTCGGACGCGCTGCTCGTGTATACTGGATACACGGCGTGTAACCAGAGGAACGGCGGGATGTCATGAAGACCGGGGCCGGGAGCTCTGCCGGCACAGGGGTGAAAACGATAAGAAGCGACGGCATCATGCCGTTCGTAAAGTTCGGAACAAACGTGCCGGCCCGTAAGCGCGCGGCGGTGCGCAGGCCGGAAAATGCGGGTGATGAAACGCGGAAATTATTTACGGGGGAGGCTCAGGGCCGAAATGAATGGAAGGCTTTCGAGACGAACGGTCGGCCGGTGTGCGTCCGGGCTGCTGCTGGCGATGATGGTACTGCCGCTTTCGCCGGTTACGACCGGGGCGACCCCGGCGCCGTACACGGACATCCTCGCCGCCATACGCGAAAATACCGCCCGCGTGTATGCGGCATACGAGGGGGTCGAGGCGCGGCGCCACGCCTTCTCCCGCGTCTACGATTCGCGCACCGGCGCGCTCATCGAGTCGTCGGAGGTGCTTATGGTCCGCAGGGAGTATTTCCGGCGCCGCCCGGAATTCACGGCCCTTCGCTATGTTAAAAACGGGGAGGAGCTGGCGCCGGAGAAGTTTGGCTACCGAACGCGCGAACCCATCCATCTTCCCTTCGACGAGGACAACGACCTCAATTACGAGGAGCGCATCGTGGGAGAGGCCGTTGTGGAGGGCGAGCGCTGTTACGAGCTCGAGATAATCCCGAAGCGGAAGACCGCGCGCCACCTGAGCGGCCGGGCCTACTTCGCCGCGAAGGGGCTCTCCATGCGCTACCTCGAGGGCACGCTCGCCGACACTCCGCTCGGAGTGAAGAGCATCCGGCTTCGCCTCCACTTTCGCAGCCTCGGTGCGGCCGCGGTGGTCGAGAGGGGCGAATACCATATCGACGTGCACGTGCCAATCCTCTATCCGCACCGGAGGATCGAGTACCGCTTCAGCTCGAGCGACGACCGGCTCATTCCGAAAAAATCAAACTGACCCGGCGGCACCCCCTGTTTTTTTGTTGAAGGCCTGCGGTGGCGGGTGAGTATATGCGCACCGCGCGGGCCATGCCGCGATGCCGGGGAGGGAATAATGATCACCGCAATCTGCGTGTACTGCTCGTCGAGCGACGCCGTGGCGCATGAGTATTTTCGCGCGGCCGCGGGGCTGGGCAGGCTCATCGGCGCGCGGGGCATGGAGCTCGTCTACGGCGGGGCGAACGTGGGGTTGATGGGAACGCTCGCCCGCGCCGTCAAAGAGCACGGGGGCCGGGTGACCGGCGTGATCCCGCGGGCCTTCGCCGCGCGCGGACTGACGTTCGGGGAGGCTGACGAGATCGTCCTCACAAACACGCTCGGCGAGCGCAAGGCCGTGATGGAGGAGCGGGCCGGCGCCTTCGCGGTGCTGCCGGGCGGCTTCGGCACGCTCGAGGAGACGCTCGAAGCGATCACACTCAAACAGCTCGGCAGCCACGACAGGCCCCTGGTGTTCATCAATACGAACGGGTTTTACGACCGACTCATCGATCTTTTCGAGCAGATGTACGCGCTCGATTTCGCGAAGGCCGAAAACCGCGCGCTCTATCACCTGGCGGCCGACCCGGAGGGCGCGATGGCGTATATCGACGAGTACAACCCCGCGGTGCTCCCGGGAAAATGGTACTGAACGCGGCGTGTCCCCCAGGGGCTGCGCCGCCGAAGCGGTCCATCGCGTTGAAATTGTGATTGATCGCCGGGTCGGTCCCGGCGTACCCTGTACGGAGAAGAAGCGCGGCGCAACCGGCGCCGGGCTTTCGCCAGTTATGAACAAGCCAAGCCCCTATACCGACGCCGCCGGACGGCATATTTGTGAGCTCGACGCGATCGAGGTCAAATACGGCTACCGCTACACGGTGCACCGCGACGCCGCGGACGGCCGATGGACGGCGGTCGATTCCACCGGCCACCACCGCATCGCCCTCGAACGCCTGACGCGCTACTGTGAGGTCGTACAGCGGCCGGACGCATCCGGCACGGGGGTGTGATGCGCGGTCTTCGCCTTTTCCTGGCCGGCGTCCTCGCCGCCGCGCTCGTCGCGGGGCGCCTGTCCGCCCAGGCCCCGTACAAGGAGGTGCGCCTGCAGGGCACGGAGCTCTACTCCGAGCTCTTTTTGCTCGAAGAGCTCGACCTCTCGACGCTTCCGGCGGGCCGGGAGCACTTCGACGAGGTCTCCCGTAAAATCAACGCCTTCTACCACAAGCAGGGCTACATCCTCGCCATCTGCTATCTCGTAAAAGAAACCGACACCGATCTCATCGTCCACATCGACGAGGGAAAGCTCGGCCGTATCGTCTTCCAGCGCCTGAACACGCTCGACACCATACGGGTGCGCTACGACTTCAGGCTGCCCTTCGGTCTCTACAACAAATACACGGTGCAGGACCGCATCAACCGCCTGAAAAAGAAATACCGCTTTAAAGACATCCAGGCCGTCCTGAAGCCGACGAAGAGTTACGAGAAGGCCTTCTTCCAGATCGACCAGCGGGTCGGCATTCCCATTGTCGGCGGTGTCCGTCTTCCCTTTTTCAAGGATTACGACTACCGCTACGACCTCGACGTCAACATCGTGCGCACACCCTCGATCGCCGCCGCGGGCGCGGCGGTGAGCTACGGCTTCGACATCAACTACACCAAGGGGCTTATGCCCTACGTGAAGTACCGGCATCCCTCCCTCATCACCGGGGGCGACCTCCTCGAGGCCGGGACCTCGATGGGCATATACTACGGCCTGGACCTCAACTTCGCGGCCATCCCGCGCTATACCTTTATAGAGGTGGAAACCAAATATCACTTCACGCCGACGCTCGGCGGCTACTTCACGCCGCTCGTAAAGGGCACGGGCTACAACTCGCGCGCGTCGCGCGCCGACCTCGGGCTCGAGGAGTACAACTTCACCGTGTTGCGCGGCACGGCCGATCCGGGCGTCACCTTGCTCAAACAGCTCAAGGTGTACGCCGGCTACGGTGCCGAGAAGGCCTTCGTCTTCGACAGCACGGTCGACGAGACCGCCGCGGACTCGGTCGAGGTCGAAAAGGACACGGAGTACTGGAACATCGCCGAGGGGACGGTCGTGATCGACCTGCTGCCGTTCGCGGACGACGACATCATACAGAGAAGATTCAACCTGTCGTACGGCCATTATTTCGAAAACGCGAAAGCGAACCGCCGGAGCTTTAATGAGTTCCTGTTCGACGGGCGTCTCGATATCGACCTGCCGAGCTCGGACATCTTCGCCTTCAAGTGCGATTACGCGCGCCTGTGGGGTGACGTGCCCTTCTACCACGACCGGGGCGTGAGCGGCAAGAGCTTCAAGGGCTTCATGGGGAAGGGGTATTACTCGCGCGACATCGCGCGCGTCTCGAACGAATACATGATGTCGTTCTACCGCGAGTACTTCTACGCGGGGCTCTACCTCGACGGCGTGCGCTTCGAGGGATACAGCTACGGCTACGACACCCCCCTCAGGGGGGAACAGTACGGCCTGGCCGCGGGCCTCGCGGGCCACTTCATCGTCTTCGATCAGTTCGAGTTCAACATCTACTACG
>JADFDB010000178.1 GCA_018263175.1 Spirochaetota bacterium | reverse complement strand
GCAAGGACCGGGATTCTGGACTCTCCCGCGAAAAACACCCTTGAGTCGACGATGCCGACCCCTCTGCCCCGCGGGTAAACCATAACCGGGTTAAGATCTATCTCGGAAATTTCAGGATGAAAACTCGCCAGAGCGGAGACGCGGCAAATTACATCGACGAGAGCGTCGACATCGAGCGGCCCTGCGCCGCGCGCTCCTTCGAGTATGGGATACGCCTTGAGTTCCAGGAGCATGCTCCGGGCCTCGTTTTCGGTAACGGGTGCGAGCCTGATTGCGCGGTCTTTGAATATCTCGATAAAAATGCCGCCCATTCCGGCAAGCACGACGGGCCCGAAGGCGGGATCCTGCCTGGCTCCGACGAAAAATTCGACTCCGGCCGGGGCCATCTCGTGAACAAAAAACCCGTCCACGGTAATAGACCCGGCTATGCTTTCAATAGAAAGCCGCATGTCGGAAATGGCTTTTTCAAGTTCGGCATGACTTTTAATATTGAGTTTGACGCCGCCTACATCCGACTTGTGGGAAGCATCACGCGAAAGGAGCTTCAGCGCGAGCGGATAATTTAAATCTAATTCGCGCGCTTCCGACGCTTGAGAAACGCGAACGCCGCGCACGGGAGAAATCCCGGCGGCCGCGCATATCTGAAGGGCTTCGTCGGTAAGTGGTATCCGGCCCTCGCCGGCGCCGATGCTGCGTATCGCGGCGATGGCGTCGTCATCGATGGTTATGGTATTTAAAGGGCCTCTCGTGTCGCGGGCCTTTTTCCGCTCCCAGTATGTGGCGGATACGTTGAGAGCATGGGCCGCATTTAACGGCGAATTATAGGTCGGATACGGATGGTTCTTGGTGATATCGACCACTTCATCGATATCGGATATCATCGCAACTGCAACCGGCTTACCGAACTCCTCGACCATGCTGCCCACGCTGTCGAGGAAGGTGCGCGACATAACCGACTCGTATTCAGCCTGGTAAAGATGGTTGAAAAGCACTCCGTCAACCTCCGGAAGGGCGATCGCTTCGCGCAGAATATTAGTGAAGATGGTGTAGTCGAAAATCTCACCGAGGTCGAGCGGGTTCTGGTGCGATATTACCCTGCTTTTATACATGGATTTGATTTTCTCAATGAAGGAATCGGGGAATGGCACCATTTCAAAACAGAATTTGTCGCAGGCGTCGGCCGAGATGACGGCATGCCCGCCGGAACGGGAAAGCACGGCGACCCTTCTTCCCCGCATGAGCGGAAGCTGCATTATCTTCGCCGCTGACACGAGCTCTTCCTCGTCCTCAACGCGTATAACCGCGGATTGCCGGAAAGCGGCGTCGACTACATCATCGCCCGATGAAAGAGCGGTGGTGTGGGACTGTGCGATACTCGCGCTTGCGGCGCTGCGGTTGGATTTTTGAACGATAACCGGCTTTTCCGCGGACATCGCCGTCTCGAAGAACGCCCTGCCGCGGCTGAATCCCTCGAGATAGGCGACGACTGCGGAGGTTCCGGGATCCGAGAGATAATACGAAAGAAAATCGACCTCGTCGAGCTGCAGTTTGTTTCCGACCGCGACGAACTTGTTGATGAACACATGATTGTCGGGCAGCGCGTGGAGGAAAGTGTTGCCGACCCCTCCGCTCTGCGAGATTATCGAAACGCTTCCGAGCGAAAAATCCTTTGAATAAAAAACGAACGGCATCATCATGTTGATCTCGAAATTGATGGTGCCGATACAGTTGGGACCGATCAGCCTAACTCCGAAGCTTTCGGCGATTTTGAGTATTTCACTCTCGAGCGCTCCGGCTCCCTTGGAGAACTCGCTGAATCCGCCGGACTCAATGACGACATTCCGGATTCCCTTCAGTCCGCATTCACGCAGGATGCCAGGAATGGTTTCCGCGGGGGTGATGATGATGGCGGTATCCGGGATCTCGGGAAGGTCCGAAACGCTTTTAAATACCCGGACGCCTTCGACCTCCCCCTCTTCGGTGCCGACTCCGTATAGTCTGCCGTTGTACCCGCGACGCGAGTTGTTCAGCAGGATAATCTTGCCGAGATTCAAGCGGCCGATCGAAACGCCGATAACGGCGAGGCTCTCCGGATAAAAGAACGAACGCATTGCTGCCTCCGTGCTGTCTTATGATAATACAGGATGGTTTAGTATATACTAATTATACTGCATAATAGTCAAGCAAAAGTTATGTTAAAAATCAGGCCTTGTTGAATATCTTGATGATATACGGTTTCCCCTCGCCGCAGGCGGAGGTATACCAGAGGTAACACCCGGTATACCACAACTCAATTTCTTATTTTAAGTGATGGACAGAATGAGTTTCAGGTTGGAGTAAACTCCCCGCCGGGCACAGAATCGCTCCCGGCAGGGGAAGCCGATTACATTTTCAAGGCCCTTTTAATGGTTGAGATCAGATGCGCGGGGGCTACCGGCTTCTGGAAAACGCCGTCGAAGCCAAGCTTGTCAATTTCTATATTCGAGGCGGTCGCGGAGCCTATGCTGCTGAGGAGATATATAGGGGCGCCCTTGCCCAGCTTTTTGAACTCCTCCGCCACCTTGGTGCCGGCATCGATGCGTTCCATCATCATGTCGCATAAAATTAGCGCGGGCTCGATCCTTGAGAGCTTCTCTATACCTTCCTCGCCGCTCATTGCCGTTTCGACCGCGAAGCCCTCGGCTGAAAGGATGGCGGAAATCGAATCGAGGATATCGGGATCGTCATCGATTACGAAAATCATTTTTTTGTCGGCCATTGCGTGTCTCCTGGATAGTGTGAAATGTCTCGCTGTGCGATTTGCCGGAGCCGTCTCGGCGCATTGCATTACCGCTTGAAACTATTCTCTTATAATCCGCGGCAGAAAGTCAAACGCTTTTCATGAATAAAAAATTCTGGTTAATCAAACCCGAGTGGAGGGTGAAATTAAACCGCCGGAATGATTAAATTTTGAGTTTTTTTCGAATTGCGGATACAAGACTGTCCGGAGAAACCGGTTTCTGGAAAACACCGTCGAAACCGAGCTGTTCAATGCCGGTGTTCGATGCGGTGGCGTTGCCGATGCTGCTTATAAGATATATCGGGATGGACGGGTGATTGAATTTGATCTCATCCGCCACCCTGGTGCCCGCGTCTATGCGTTCCATCATCATATCACAGAGAATGAGGTCGGGGGTAATCGTCGTCAGTGCGTCAATGCCCTCCCTGGCGCTCATTTGTGTCGATACGATGAAGCCTTCGCCTTCAAGAATGGCCTTCAGGGAGGCCAGAATATCGGGATCATCATCGATCAGCATGATAAGCTTTTTGTGTGCCATGAAAAACCCCCATGTATGAGGATGAGTAAAGATCGTCAGACTTGTTGCATATCTTGTGGGTATCGGTTCCCCTTGCCGCAGGCGGCGGGACCGGTTTAATTCCTCGTAATGCGATAACTCTTTTATTATGGTATGATTTGTAAAGGATAATTTGACTACTTCAGTCGTTCGCAATCGAGGAAAATAAAATATTAATGTATTGACAAATCAGCTCCATAGTATTATGAACCTCTGCATACGATAATAAGTTTCGTAATTATCGGTAAAGCATAATGAGCGCGAAAAACAACATCGGCCCCAAGAACTACTTTTCGTTTTATTTTTATTATAAAATGAACCCGTAGCCTTTGTGGGTGTTGTTGCGCATGAGGGCCGCGGGCGGTAAGCCGGTGGCCTTTTTGATGCCTCTTCAAGCTAAAGACCGCCGGCTACCCGGCGGTCTCCATGTTTAAGGAACAATGGAGGCATCAAATGATTCTCATCCTTCCAGAAAACCATAATCCCGGTATAATTCAGGACGTACCACGCCTGCAATCGGCCGGATATCGCACCTGCATGTTTAATACAAGTAAGGGAAGCGTGTGCACTATACTGAATGCCGATGCATCGGGGATCGAAATGCTGCGCTCACTCCAGCTTAACGCCTCGCCTGCGCCCCAGGACGTTCCCTATATTCTGGCGAGCAGAAATATCAAGGACACCGGCACGGAAATCGATGTCGGC
>JADFDB010000177.1 GCA_018263175.1 Spirochaetota bacterium | reverse complement strand
ATGGCGTTCAGGTATGCCGAAAACGGCAGGCCCGGCCCCGTCTATCTCGAGCTGCCCTGCGACGTGCTCAATGCGGCGGCCGACATGACCAAGGTCAAGAAGTACTCGAGCGTCGTCGAGAAGCGCGTGGTCGATCTCGAGAGCGCGGAAAAAATAGTGGAGCTGCTCAAAGGAGCGAAGAACCCGCTCGTGATCGCGGGAAGCGGCGCGTGGTATTCCGACGCCGGTGCCGAGATCACCGAGCTTATCGAAAAGGCGGGGCTGCCGGTCTTCACGATGGCGGGAGCCCGCGGCCTTATTCCGGACACGCATCCGCAGTGCTTCGAGTCGTCGCTCGCCATCAGGCCCGGCGCGGCCTTCATGGCCAACGTCAGCACGGACCTCGTGCTTTTCCTCGGCGGGCGGTTGAGCCTCTTCTACATCTTCGGCGAAATCTTCCCCTCCACGGCGAAGTTCGTCCAGGTGGATATTGAGCCCGAGGAGATCGGCCGCAACCGTTCCATCGACCTCGGCGTGGTCAGCGACATCAAGGCGCTCGTCAAAGAGCTCAACAGGATCATCGATGCGAAGAAGCTCGGCGGCGAATTCAAGAAGCAGTTCGCGCCCTGGATGGAGTTCCTCAAGAAGTCCGACGCCGACGGCAAGGAACAGGCGAAACCGATGTGGGAGAGCAAGGATACGCCGATCCATCCGCTGCGTCTCGCGCGCGAGATCAACGACTTCATGGACCGCGAGGACGATATCGTGGTGGCGGACGGCGGCGATACCTCCACCTGGATGGGCATGACCCGAATGGTCAAGCGCCCCGGCACCTATCTCGACTACGGCCTCTACGGCTGCCTGGCCGTGGGCCTTCCCTACGCCAACGCGGCGAAGGTCAGGAATCCCGACAAGCGCGTGCTCCTCGTCATCGGCGACGGTTCGGTCGGTTTCAACTTCATGGAGTTCCAGACTGCGATCAAGAACAAGCTTCCGATCGTGGCGGTCGTGGCCAACGACACCCTCTGGGGCATGATCGCCCACAGCCAGACCCTGCGCCTGGGCCATGCAATTAAAGACGGCACGGACATCGGCGTGGTCCATTACGAGAAGCTCGTCGAGGCACTCGGCGGTTTCGGCGCCTTCGTCGAGAAGCCCGAGGACATACGGCCCGCGATCGAGGCGGCCTTTAAATCCGGCAAGACCGCGTGCGTCAACGTGATGGTGGACCCGTCGACGATCAGCCCGGGGAGCGTCGCCCTGGCAAACCTCGGCGGCTACAAGGTAGGATAAAGGCGGATGTGCCGAGAGTCTTGAATAGTTGATGCAAAACAGGGCCTTCCCTCAAAAGTGAGCGGGAAGGCCCTGTGTTATTCAGCACCGAACCTGAATGACGGGTGATGAGCCCGGAAATTTCAAACGTCGTTCGCGGACGACAATTCATAACCCGCCGGCAGGAGCGACAGCATGAACACCGCGGTATCGGCAAATGGTTCTCCGGCCGAACGGGGACGCGTGCACGGTGATCGGCATCGGCGAAGCCGGCTATGCCCCTGGGCAACCGCCATGATATCGGTGCTCTACCCGCAGGAAAAGCGTTCGATGATAATGGGAACATGGAACATCTCGATTCCGCTCGGCAGCGCCTTCGGGAAAGTCGAAAAGATTAAACTCGAGATAGAGGGATAAGCGGTACGATTCACCGGGTTCGATGGTGTACCCGGCGATCGGAGAGCCGATTCATCGTTTGGTTCTGAAAGGAGGAATGATGGAAAATAAGGTTATTGCCGTTACGGGCGGGGCGAGCGGCATAGGCGCGGCGATCTGCGAGAGGTTTGGGAGGGAAGGCTCGAAAGTCGCGATTCTCGATTTCGACGCGAAGGCGCTCGCCGGCGAAGAAAAGCGCCTGCGCTCCATGGGTGTGGACGCCTTCGGGGTGAAATGCGATGTCACCAGCGAGAAGCAGTGCGTTTCGGCCGTAAGGGCCGTTATCAAGCGCTTCGGCGGCATCGATATCCTCGTCAACAACGCGGGTATCACGCAGCGCAGTACGTTTCGGAACACGACCATGGAGGTGTATCGCCGCGTAATGGATGTCAATTTCTTCGGTGCGCTTTACTGTACGAAGCCGGCGATCGAGTCGCTCATCGAGCGCGGGGGGGTCATAATCGTTACGACGAGCCTTGCGGGCTTCGCCCCGCTCTACGGCCGGACCGGGTATTCGGCGAGCAAACACGCACTGCATGGATTTTTCCATTCGCTGCGTTCTGAGATGGCGCACCTCGGCGTGCACGTCATGATGCTCTGTCCGGGATTTACGGCGACCAATTTACAGAGCCGGGCGCTCGACGGCGGCGGCAGACTCAACCGGGGCGACCGGTCGACGGTGGGCAAAGAAGCGACACCCGAGAGCGTCGCCGACGAGGTGTACCGCGGTGTCGTAAAAAGAAAACGCGAGCTCGTCCTGACCCCGGTGGGGAAGTTTATGTATTATTTCGTGCTGCGTTTTATGCCGGCCTGGTACGAGCGGCAGATGATTAAAAAGATAAAACCCGAATTCGACAGGAATGAAACCGGGGAATGATGCGCGGAATCCGGCAGGGGAATTAATCAACGTCGAATATACAGTACTTGCGGGGGTGCGTCATGAGAAAGGGGTTTATTATGTATTTTCTCGATCGGTATCAGGACACCGGTTCATTTTTGCTTCAGCAGAAAGTGCGGCTTCTGGTGTATTTTAATCTGGTTCTCTTCGGGCTCATGCCGCCGGCGATCGTGGTGCTCAATATGATCCAGGACCGCGCCGTCATCAGCCTCATGAATATCGTCCTCGTTTCGGTACTACTCGTGACGGTAGTGAGCCTGATTTTGATCAGGAAGGGCTTCTACACCGCGGCAGCGACGATCGTCGCGCTCTGCACGTCGGCGGGAGTTGTGGCGCTCGCGTTCAATGCGCACGGTTTCCGCAACTCGGACCATATCAGCAACTTCTTTTATATGTCCGCCATCATCGTCTTTGCGGCGCTCTTCTGCCGCAAATCGGTATTGATCGGAATCAGCATCTTTTTTCTGGCAAGCGGGATTTACTCATTTATCAGAATAATGCCTTTGCTGAACGACGTACACCGGCAGGTGGCGCAGGGAATGGTGGGGGACTATACCTTCGCCACGCTTCTGACGGCGGTCCTTTCGTATATAACCGTCAAAATACACGAGACGAGCAACCGATACGCGCTCGACGAGGCCGAAAAGAACCGCAGGCAGTGTGAGACGACCGATTCGCTTCTCCGCTCAGTACAGGACACAGCGGCGACGCTTGCCGACTCGTCCGAAAGAATGTCCGCGACCTCTTCCTCGTTCTCGGATAACGCACAGTCACAGGCCGCCTCGGCCGAGGAGATTACATCGACCATAGAGGAGATCTCGGCCGGGGTCGAGAGCGTTGCCGATAGCGTCGCCCGGCAGTACTCAATGGTCGCCAAACTGCTCGCGGGCATTCGCGAGCTCTCGGGTATCATCACCGAGATGAGTACACGCATTCGGGAATCGGCTGCTCATGCCGCCGAGATATCGGTTCAGAGCGCGTCGGGAGAGCGGTCGCTCTCGGCCATGAGCGACGGTATGAAAAACATCATGCAGAGCTCGCGCGACATGAACGGGATCATCGGCATCATCAACGATATCGCCGACCAGATAAACCTGCTGTCGCTGAACGCGGCGATCGAGGCCGCGCGGGCGGGCGACGCGGGAAGGGGTTTCGCGGTTGTTGCCGACGAGATATCCAAGCTTGCCGACCGAACGGCGTCGAGCATCAAGGAGATCTCGACGCTGATCGGCATGAACGAAAAGGAGATCAATACGGGGATCAGCAACGCCTCGACCGTTATGGGCCTCATGAACGAAATAGTACGGGGCATCGAGGGAATAAGCTCGCGGATGGGGGACATCCTGGAGTATCTCAGACGGCAGTTACAGACGAGCGGGGATGTCGAGAAGGATGCGGAATCGCTCGTGGCGGTATCGGATGAGATCAAAACCGCGGCGGAGGAGCAGAAGGTGGCCGCCTCCGAGATAACCAG
>JADFDB010000176.1 GCA_018263175.1 Spirochaetota bacterium | reverse complement strand
TCTTCGGCGAGAACATTCACGGCCTCGACAAGGGCAGGCTCCACCGCTTCCGCAACCTGCGCATGGGCTTTGTCTTCCAGTTCCATTACCTTATTCCGGAGCTCACGGCGCTCGACAACATCCTCATGCCGGCGAGGAAGTACGCGAAGGAAAAGGAGAAGCGCCCGCGGGCACTCGAGTTTCTCTCGCGCTTCGACCTCGAACACTGCACCCACAAGTACCCTTCGCAGATGTCGGGGGGCGAGCAGCAGCGGGTGGCGGTGGCCAGGGCGCTTCTGATGGAGCCCGACATACTCTTCGCCGACGAGCCCACGGGGAACCTGGATTCCGTGAACGGAGAAAAGGTCCTCGGGATATTCGAAAAGATAAACCGCGAGCACCGCACCACGATCCTGCTCGTCACCCATGAGAAGGATTTCGCGGCCAGGGCCGCCCGCGAAATACATCTGATGGACGGCCAGATCGTGTACGACAAATACCTGGAACACGTTCGCACGGGTGCGGCGCCATGAAGAGCGGACGCCTCTCCTCCGTCATCACCGCGCTTGTGCTTTCCGTCATGCTGCCTGCCGCGGGCGGAGCGGTTCCTCCCGCTGAGACGGTGCTTCCCCTCCGCGATTTCCTCGAACGGGCGACCATGAGCAATCCCGATATATTCGCCCAGCTCGACCGGCTCGGCGAGTCGGAGGCGCTGGACCAGCAGGGCAGGGCAGTGTACGACATCGTCTTCAACCTGCATTACTCCCGGCTGTACGACCGGCCGTTTTCCGATTACTCGTCGGTGAAGATACGCGAGCAGGCCACGGACACCGCGGGCGCGGCGCTGCAGTGGGTCGTGCCCCATACTGGCACGCGGCTGCGCGGCGGCTTCGACTACTACCGCAACCGTATCACCCTCGACGCGCCGTCGACGGTGCCGCCCTTCTCGATGGAGCGCATAAGGGCCGACCTCTATAATCCCGACATATTCATCGAGGTCCAGCAACCCCTGCTCAGGAACTGGCTCGGCGTCGTCGACTCCTTCCCGCTCAGGCAGTCGCAGCTCAACCGCCGGATCATGCGGGAGACCGTGGACGAAAGCATCGAGGTCATCATGGCCGATCTGTACAATCTGTATTTCAGCTGGTACCTGTCGCACAATCAGCTTCGAATCTACGAGAAGAGCCTGGCCAACAGCGAGATACTGCTGCGCCAGGTCGCCCGGCGTTACCGAAACGGGCTTACCGACCTCTCGGACCTGAGCAAGACGAAGATTATGAACATCGAATACACGAAGGCCCGGGACCTTCAGCGGACGCGCGCCGACAACCTCGGCATGAAAATAGGCCGATGGTATTATGGAATCGACCGTTCGGAGGCGATGCCGCGCCATATCCCCGAACAGGAACTCTCGATTCCCCGGAGCGCAGAGCCCCGCTTCGACATCAGGGGCACGCGCCAGATGCGGATTCTTGAGCTATCGAGGCGCGTACTGGAAAAGAAGCTGGAAAAGGAGCAAAGCGAGCTTCTGCCCGATCTGTCCGCGGTATTTGCCTATCATCTTCGCAACTACGATCTCAATCGCAGGGAGAGCATCGAGTCATACAACTATGACACCTACTCGGCCGGACTCAGCTTCACGTATCCGCTCGGCAACAGTCTCGCCGAAGGCAGGGTCGACGAAACGCGCGCGGCGATCAGGAAGTGGGGGCACGACGCCGCCGCCTTCGAACGGAGCCTGACCCAGGGCTACGACGAAACACGGCGCCTGATCGGAACCTACGGCACCCTCCTGGAGCAGGACGACGAACTCCTTAAAAATGCCCTGCTTCAGCTCGAGGCGGAGGACCGGAAGTACCGCCAGGGCCGGAGCGATCTTTTCTTCGTGATACAGGCGCGCAACTCTCTTCTGAACTACGAGTTGATGCGCATAACGGACTATGCCCAGTCGAAATCCCTCGAGGTCCAACTGCTCGGCCTCATGGACCGGATCAGGAAATGACGAAGGGCGCGCCGGCCTGGGGACGTCCGGCTTCCCGAACTCCCGGACGGGATTGTGCGGTTATAGCGGAACAGCTCGTTCACGCCACGGACGGGGCTGAGAACACTACTCCCCGATCGATTAGGCCTGTCCGGAGATAGCCGGCGGGTGCCGCTCGAGCGCCCGTCGCAGGGAAGGGCTTCTCCTCTCCTACTCCCACTCGATCGTCGCCGGGGGCTTGGGGGAAACGTCGTACAGCACCCGGTTAACGCCCTTCACTTCGGAAAGGATGCGGTCCGTTATGCGCTCCAGAAGCTCCCAGGGCAGTTTCTCGATGGTCGCCGTCATCGCGTCCACCGTATTGACCGCGCGTATGATCACGGGATACTCGAAGCTTCGCGCGTTGTCGCGCACTCCCACCGATTTGAAGTCGGGTATGACGGTGAAATACTGCCAGACCTTCGTATCGTATCCCGCGGCCTGGAATTCCTCCCGGAGGATGGCGTCCGACTCGCGCAGGGCCTCCAGGCGTTCCACGGTGATGGTGCCCAGACAGCGCACGCCGAGCCCCGGCCCAGGGAACGGCTGGCGAAACACCATGCCGCGAGGCAGGCCCAGCTCGAGGCCGCAGGAGCGTACCTCGTCCTTGAAAAGCTGTTTGATCGGCTCGATGAGCCTCAGCTTCATATCGGCGGGGAGTCCGCCCACGTTGTGATGGCTCTTGACTATTTTAGCCGTTTTGGTGCCGCTCTCGACGATATCGGGGTAGATGGTGCCCTGGGCCAGAAACTCGATTCCGGAAAGCTTTTCCGCCTCCTCCTCGAAGACTCGAATGAATTCTGCGCCGATTATTTTTCGTTTTTTTTCGGGGTCGCTCACGTTCGCGAGTTTCGACAGAAAACGCTCCCCGGCGTCCACGCAGGCGAGGTTCGCCTTTAGCTGGTTCCTGAACACCTCCACCACCTGCTCGCTCTCTCCTTTGCGCATCAGCCCGTGATTGACATGGACGCATTCCAGCCGGTTGCCGATGGCGCGAAGCAGAAGCGCCGCCACGACCGAGGAATCCACACCGCCGGAGAGTGCGAGCAGCACCTTTCCGTCGCCGACCTCCCGCCTGATAAGCTCCACCTGGTCATGGATGAAATTCTGCATGCTCCAGTTCCTTTCGGCCTTGCACACGCCGAAGACGAAGGCCTCGAGCTCTTTCGCCAGAATCGCATCGTCTCCGCTGAACCGCTCCCTGTCGCGGGGCCGTATCCCTTCATGGCACACCGAGAGGATCGGCAGGCCGATTTTGTCCACTTCCGGTAAAATGTCGATGGCGACGCCGTCCACTACATTATTCCTTCCGCCGTTCAGGATTATACCCCTGACATTACTCATCCTTTTTATCTCGGCGGCCGTACTATCGTGCGGATATATTTCGCTGTATACGCCCAGATCCCGTATGGCGCGGGCGATCCGCGTGTTCTCCTCGCTCCCGAGATCCAGAATGAGAATCATGTCCTGTTTCATTGCGTATCCTCGCCTGATGGATTGTCGATCCGTTACATGATGCGTCCATCCGCTTCCCGATGGAAAGCACATTTTCCGGGTACGGAAACGGGAATGTGGCGGCGGGAACGGGCCTCAACCTCACCGCATCTACTCAGGTGATTAATTACGATCGGTGGTGGAACCCGGCCGTGGAGGTACAGGCAACCGACCGGGCCTACAGGATAGGACAGAACAAAAAGGTGCTGGTACTCCGCTATACCGCCCCGGCCTTCTGTTTGTCCACCTCCATCTTTCGAAGCTCCACGCGGCGCACCTTGCCGCTGATGGTCTTCGGGAGCTCGCTCACGCATTCGCGCCCGATGTCATGCAAACATATTGACATTCCACCCGTTATCTGTTATCGTGCATCAAACTGAAACTGCGTTCGTCGCACCGGGCCGGTGTCCCCCTCGTGATTAAACGGGGGATATGCCTCGCTCGCGCTTGCGATAGTTCACTTATTATCGAAGGAAGATGTGTATATGAGAAAAGTGTATACCGCAATCTTCACGCTCTTAATCGCCGCCTGCTTTGCCATCGCGAACATATCGACACTTTCTTCTCAGGAAAAGGCGCTCAAGAAACTCTACATCTCGTCCATGCAGGCGAGCGGCGTCCCTGAGC
>JADFDB010000175.1 GCA_018263175.1 Spirochaetota bacterium | reverse complement strand
GCACGAACCAGTACCCGGCGCGCTTTATCATCAACGCTGATCGCAAGCGGGGACGACGTATCGCGCCTTTTCCCGAGCAGAATGTCATAGAGGTCCTTTGCCCGGAGGCGTGCCGACCATGCGGAGCCGGCCTTTCCGCAGAGATCCGTTCCCGTCTCGACGAGCCGGTCGCGTACGCCGGCGCACGCGCCGCCCCCCGGGCCGAAGACGCGCGCCCCGAGGGTGCGCCCGCCGCATTCGGCGTGGAAGTGAGCGCCGCAGGCGAATGAACGCGGATCGATGCGCCACGGCGGTTCGGGTTCGCCCGCGCCGGCGCTCAGGCCGCGGTAGACGACGCAGTGGGCCAGGTCGCACGCGTCGTATCCTCTGTGGGTGCCGGAGCGTCCCGTCGATGTGTATCGTGCGGCGACGAGGAGCGCGAGCGCTTCGAACGCCTCGTCTGTGCCGGGGGGAAGGGGGCCGTATTCGGCGCGCGCGGCATCGCGCGCGTAACGGGTGAGCCGCTCGGTGATGATGAATTCCATCTCCCCGGCGCGGTTTCGCACCTCGAGGGGAAGGGGGTAGCGCCGTCGCTCACTTCCGATTACCACCTCAAACGAGCGGTCCGGGCCGGGCGTATTCATCATGCCCTCGAACGGGCCGTTTAGATCGCCTGCGTCGGTGGCGAGCGTCCATCCATCGCCTTCGGTGCGGACCTCCGCGCGCCGTACGCTGATGCTTCCGGCGCCGGACCGGTCGTCGAGGCGCGTGCCTTCGGGAAAGAGGAAAACCGGCGCAGGAGCCCCGCCGCCCTCGCGGTACAGCCGCATCGGCTTCGAGAGTATGCGCACGCGGATCGTGTGTTCGCCGGCGGAGGCGAAAGCGGCGGTTTCGGGTACCGCGTCCCCGCGCCCGATGACGGTCACCAAAAATACGCAGAGCGGCAATAATTTAAGTTTTCTTATTGACATGCGAGCCTGTCGTGGGTATACTATGAGTGAGCGCTCACTCTTTTAGTCCATGCGCTCCCCAACCGCCGGGGGGGGGGCGGGAAATACTTTTAAGGAGGTTTGCCATGTTGACCAGAATCGCGTTCGCCATGTTTTCGGTGCTGTATCAAATCACGATCGTCCCCTATTACAAGACCAGGGGGCTGCAGCTCGCCGCGGAGTACCGCGCGTAAGCGGCTCTCCTACTTCTTCTCGACCGAAAAGCGCGCCGGGACGGCCCATCCCTGGATTGACGGTTCGTACATGCATTCCATCCGGGCGGGCTTCACCATGAAACGGCCCGGCAGTTCGGCGCGCATAATATAGGCGATCTCGCAGATTTCCCCTTTGCGTATACCGGTAAAGAAAAACACCATCCGGTCGTCGCGGCGTTCGCTGTGCGAATACGGCTCGTACTCGTCGTACGCGTTTTTCAGTATGACCTCGAAGCCCGAGGGAAGGTAGTCCTCGAGCACCAGATATTCGAAATCGTCCTGCGCGCGAAAGCGCACCTTCACCATAATCTCGTCGCCGACCCTGATCGGCGCGCTCGCCGATATCGCCTGTGGCACCATGTACTCGTTGTTGTTGATATCGCGGACGCGTGTGACCGCGTGAAAGCTCCGCGAAAGGGCGATGCCGTTCTCGAGGGAGCGGATGCCGCGCTCCTCGGACTTGAAGAGCGACATAAAGCCCGAGCTCTTGAAATAAAGGTTTCCCCTGAGCGTCACATCGAAGCTTATCTCCGCCCCCGCGCTTCCCTCGGCGGTGATGGCATAGGCCTTCGCCGCGGTCGTTTTGGCAAGGGCGACGCGCCGCGTGAGCGCCGAAAGCTCCCCGATCGAGTCCGTGTTATATGAAATAGAAGCTACCGGTTTCCCATCGAGCGAGAAAACCGCCGTTCCGCTTTCGTTGGCGCCGAAGCCGGCGAAGCCGAGGTGACGGCAGGCCGCCATAATTACCGCGGCGGTTTCCTTGGTCGAGTTCCATCGGTCGTCCCTGCCGCGCCTCGAAAGCGAGGCGAGTATCTGCGCGGGCAGCGGCGAGCGGTCCCCGGCCTCGACGAGCGACTCGAGCACGTGCGCCGTCAGCTCGACGCTTCCTCCCTGCCAGCTCCACGCGTGCGACGGGGGGGCCTCCCAGTACACGCCGCGCGCGTCGCGCTTCTGCATGTTCCTGAGCGCGTCGATGGAGCGGGACAGCGCCGACTCGATACGTTCGCGGTCCGACGGCTGAAGGGCCCTTATGTTCCGGCCGAGCGCGAGCGCGCGCACAAGGAAGGCGAGCGTGTAGGCGGTTGGCTTTTTGTCCGCGGCTATCGCGCGGAAGGCCGGGTCGCTCCATCGTCCGTGGAGCGCGTGAATGTATAGAAGGTAGGCCGCGGCGTCGTGGTCGCCGCGGGCGTCCGCGAGCATGCGCTCGACTGCAGCGAGGCCGTTTCCAACCCGTTCGCGGTTTACCGTATAACCGAGACTTTTGGCCGTATGGAGCGCGTAGAGCGCGTAGCCGGTAAGGAACTCGTTGCCGCGGTCGCCGCTCCACCATCCCCACGAGCCGTCGTCGTTCTGCGCGCGCTGCAGGCGCTCGAGTCCGATGGCGGCCGTTTCCTCGACCTTGAGTCCCGCGACGAGCCCCTCCATCCCCTTTTTCGCGAGGAGGGCCTTGAGCGCGAGCGCGGGCAGGAAGCGGTTGATGTCTTGCTCGACGCAGCCGAACGGATACTCTGCGAGATACCGCGCCGCCTTCGCCATGCGGACAACGGGTCCGGGGTTGAGCGAGATGACGATCTCCGTGGGAACGAAGTCGAAGTCGTCGGCCCCGGGCGGTGGCTCCACCGTTACGGTACGGTTTCCGGCCATGTCGCCCGAGCCGTAGAGCGCGTAGGGCACGCCGCGGCTGTGCACCGGTATACCGAGCGCAAGCGCGTCGCGCGCCGCCGCGTCGGCAGTCGCGGTGAAAAGCAGTTTGATGCCATCGCGGCCCTCGGGCGCCTTTACGGTGTAATAGGCACGCGCGGAGCCGAAGGCGGGGAGGCTCATCCGCACGGACTCGTCGGGCTGTACGACGGCGCCGTCGGCCTTGAGCTCGGTCCTTATGTCGGGAAGCCCGCGCGTCGTGTTGCTGTTGACGATGCCGATCAGCCCGACGGTGTCACCCTCCACCATGAAGCGGGGTTTCCCGAGGCGCGCGATGAGGTCCTGCGTTACGAGGATCTCGGATCTGCGCTCTCCGACGCGGCCGGAGAGGTCATGCCCGCGCGCGGTGAGGCGCCAGGTGGTAAGGTTGTCGGGCAGGTCGAAGCTCACCTCGGCGCGCCCGTCGTCGCCGGTGCGTATGTCCGCCTTCCAGAAGGCGGTGTCCTCGAACTTCTCGCGCACCTTTACCTTGCCCTCTTTGGCGGCGCCGGCAAGCACGGTGATCGGATACGAGTAATTGGTCAGCACCCAGTTGGAGATCTTCGCGTAGAAGAAGTCGAGCATCTTCGGCGTGTGGTCGGGGCGTATGGAGTAGATCGCCTCGTCGACCACGCCGAGCGAGAGGTCGGCCCGGAGGGGCTTTCCGTTCTCGTCGCCCACGGTAAAGCGCACCGTCGCCTTCTCGCCCGGCAGGTATTTTTCCTTCGCCGGCGCGATGCTTATCATGATGCGCGTGTCGGCATCGGGGAGCGTCACCCCGGCCGAGCTCGTAAAGAGGGCGCGGCTGCGCTGCATCGTGGCGGTGATGTAGCAGTTCGGCGCGTATTCTTCTTTTATATTCATCTTGACGGGCATGACGTTCCCGGTCATTCGCACGACCTTTTTCTCATAGACATCGCGGCCCTCAACGGTGAGGCATACCCACGCGTCGGGGAAGCGGCTTTTTAACAGGCAGGTGACTTCATCGGGCCTGTCGAGCTCGGGCCGGTCAACGGAGAGCTCGAGGTTCTTGAACCGTGAATCGACGCGTGCGCCGCGTGAGCTGTACACCCAGACCACGCGCGAGGCCGTGATCTCGTTTTCGCGCCGGTCGCGGGCCGCGGCGAGTATGTCGAACTCGCCGTACAGGTCGAACTTTTTCGGGAGTTCGAGCCGGTACACGCCTTTCGCGTCGGTCTGGAACTTCCGCTCGAACACGGGCACCCTGTCGTGCACGTAAACGCGCTGCCAGGGTTTCCAGATGTAACG
>JADFDB010000174.1 GCA_018263175.1 Spirochaetota bacterium | reverse complement strand
CGAATCCTCCGCGTCCCATGAGCCCGGCACCGTCGTCATCCGGAGGATCATCGCGGCGAGGAGGCGGCGATCGATATCTTCGGGGACTTCGCTGCTTTCGATCATCTCCCGAAGACGTTCGAAAAACGCGCCTCTCAGGGAGTTTTCACCGGAGTAATCGTGGACGAGGAGGGAAAGCGACGGCAGGGACTCGTCGATAACATCCAGCCGTTCGAAACCTCGACCGCGGCCCAGTACGGTGTCGATGTCGAGGGGGAAGTTCCGCTCTCCCGTCAGGACGACGGTAAGCGCGGTCCGCGGCTCCGTATTTTTTTCGACGAGGTCAGCTATCTCGCGCGAGGACCTGACGCCGTCACAGGCGATGGAAAGACGTTTGACGGTGACGGTGTTGACGGCGAGGCGCTTGACCTGTACGATTTCACCGCCTTCGATCGCTATTGAAAGAACGTAGCGCTCTCCGGTCTCATCCGCCTCGACCGCTTCGGGGCTGCCGGGATACGCGCCGATGACCCTGCTGCGGGACTTGAATATCCTGAAATTATGGTTATGGCCGAGCGCGTAGAAGTCGAGATTGAGGTCGCGTATGTCATCCCTGCGAAGGCTCGCGATCTCCACATTAGGTACGGCGTCTTCGCTGCAGAAGTCGGCATGGAGCAGGGCGATATGGAAACCGCCGGCGTCGTTTCGCCTCAGTTTTTCGATTCCCCCCGTTGCGCCCGCCGGTAAGCCATAGACCGTGACGCTCTCTCTGCCTCGCGTTATAGAATAAGGGGCTTCGTCATCGTCAGTGAATACATGCGTAAAACAGTCCCGCCGGACGCGTCCGGCGCCCTGAAGCAGGGAGCGGTCGCACTCACCCGGAGAGAACAGGACGGCCACTCCCCGCCCGCATAATGCCGCAAGCTCCTGCGATGCAGCGCCGATTACGGCGTCAAGCGCCGCCGGGTTGCCGGAGTCGTGGAAGAGATCCCCGGCGATCAGGAAAAGGTCGTGATCGGCCGCAAGCGCGCAGATCTTTCGAAATGTGTTCATCCTTGCGGGTCCGGGGACCGCCGCGGTGCGTTCATCTATTCCAAGGTGGAGATCGGATGTCAGGAGGATCCTCATAGTCAACCGTTCCCGGACGGTACGCCGGATTCGCCCGGGCGCGTCCCATATTTTTTCTTTACATCATATAAAGAAATTATTGAAATGTCCATCCTTATTTTCTACCCTATACGTGATTTCAATCGGACATCGGTCCTGTCGCGTATCTCGAACTGTCGGTGAAGTCTTCCGCGCCGCCGGTGTCGCGCCGATCGGTACGGCGGCCGTCGTCACGAAATAATTCCCGGAAAACCGCAATAGCTATGGGTAACATATTAATTGTCGATGATAATCCTGCGATTCTTAAATATATTGAGGACATCCTCGAGTCGAGCGGGCATACCATCGTCAAATGCGCCGACGGCATGTCCGCGATCGACGCGGTCCATTCGGATTCATTCGACCTTGTCGTTTCCGACCTCGCGATGCCGGGCATGGATGGTTTCGAACTCGTGTCCGAGATACGAGTGCTCTATCCCGAAATCCCGATCGTCATCATAACCGGCGTCGGGGGCGTTGACGAGGCGGTCACGGCGATCAAAAAGGGCGCCAGCGATTTCGTCATCAAACCGTTTCAGCCGCAGGAATTCAAGGTAAAGGTCGAACAGAACCTCGAACACTACCGCCTTCGAAAAGAGATCGAGCGGCTGAAGCGCGAGCGCTCGGCCGCGGGCGGGGTTTCCATAGTGGGCGAGGGGCCCGCCATGAAGAAGCTCCGGGCCACGATGAAGCAGGTGGCGAAGTCGAACGCTCCCGTAATCATTTTCGGCGAGAGCGGAACGGGCAAGGAGCTCGTCGCCCGGGCGATCCATGAGGAAAGCGAAAGGAGGGAGAAGCCCTTTCTTCCCGTTGACTGCAGCGCCCTGAGCGAGACGATCATAGAATCGGAGCTTTTCGGGCATGTCCGTGGGGCCTTCACGGGCGCCGACAGGACGAAAAAGGGCCTTTTCGAGGAGGCGAACGGCGGCACGGTCTTTCTCGACGAGATCGGAAACCTCACCTGGCAGACCCAGAGCAAGCTCTTGCGCTTTTTACAGGAGCGCGAGATCAAGCCGGTCGGGTCGAGCAAGGTGATGAAGATCAACGTTCGCATTATCAGCGCGACGAACGTAAATCTCCGCAAGGAGATAGAGAACGGCACGTTCCGCGAGGATCTCTTCTACCGTCTTTCGGGTATAGAGCTCGTCGTGCCGCCGCTACGCGACCGTGTGGACGATATCCCTCATCTGGCCGAGCATTTCATACACAAGTATTCGCGCGATCTCGGGAAAAAGATCAATTTCATCGAGGATGAAGCGCTCGATATTCTCAAGCGGCGTACATGGAACGGCAACGTCCGCGAGCTCGAGCACCTCATCGAATACGCGCTCGTGCTCGAGAGCCGGGACAGGATCGAGGCGGGCACCATTCTGCATATTCTGCCGGAGGGCAGGGAGGGGGCGGGCGTATCGGCTTCGTTCGAGCCTGACCTGACGCGCGCCGTCGCTTTCTTCGAAAAAGGGCATATAGAGCGCGTCATCGACCTCGCGCGGAACAATAAGGCCAAGGCCGCCAGGCTCCTCGGTATAAGCCGCAGCGTGCTTTACGAAAAGATGAAAAAGTACCATATCGAATAGGCCCGGCTAAAACCGGAGTTTCCAGGTATTGATCCCGGTGCGGGGCTCCGGTGGAATCCGGTGATTTTTCGATGAACGGACCGCCTGTGCGCGCTATACTCATTCCTGTCGGGCATTCGGGGTATCGCCGGGGCTTATTGGACTTGGTACAAATTTAAGGAATATCGGGTTTTTCCCCGCCTGCGGCGGTGGAAAACCGGCCGTATTCCCCGGTTATGCAACAACTCTCATATTCGCGGAAAGCGGGGAGACAATCGATGGCGCGGTATAAAATAGACGGCGCGAAATTCCAGAGCGTCGAAGAGCTCAAAGAGAGCCTCTGGCCCCTTTACGAAGGAAAGATGACGCGCGAGGAGTTCGAAAAGTACGTGGAGGAAAAGCTTGAGGCCGTGGATTAAGACCGTTATGCGAAAAATTGCATCACCGCCTCGGTAAAGCCTTCGGGCCCCTTCCCATCGGTTATCATCGCTTCGATTTCAGCGCCGACAACGCTTCCATCAGGCTTTCTTACCAGCACGGGCCGGTCCACGGCCCGGAGCATCGGCAGGTCGTTTTCGCTGTCGCCTATCCCGGTTGTCACGATTTCCGCCCCGCCCGCCATCGGACGATACACCTCACATATTCTCACTACGGCCCGGCCCTTGTCGGCACCGGCGGCGCCGAAATGATAGAACCGTCCCCCGCGGGTGACGGCGAGGCCGCTGTCCGCCAGGAGCCGGTTCGCCGCGTCCAGATCGATGGTGGACCCGTCGGAGGTCAGAAACGGGATCGTGAAGGAACGCTCGCGGGCGAGTGCGGCTGCGCGCCGGTCCAGTTTCGTGCGTTCGGCGATTTCATCGAGGCTCATGTCGGGGAAAAGCCGTACGTCGGTGCCGGCAGCCTCGGTGAGCAGGCCGGAGTGCGCGGCCAGGCTGTCCGCGCTCATGCCCCTCGTTTCAAGCCGCGCGGGGCTGCCTTGTTTTCCGGGGAAAACGATCCCTCCGCCGTTCTCGCAGACGAACGGGTCGTCGAGGCCGAGTTCGCGGTGCAGAATTTCGATCTCGGCCGAGGTCTTGCTCGAAACGAGTATGAGCGGTATGCCGTTCGCTTTCAACAGCCGTATGCCCGGCAGCGATCGTTCGTAACTATAGTCGTTGTGGTCGAGAAGGGTGCCGTCGAGATCGGTGAACACGAGATGAAGGGCGGGCTTAGTCATGGGTCTCGTCCCGTATCAGGATGAATTCCACGCGGCGGTTGCGCCGTCGGTTTTCGGGGCCGGTGTTCGGCAGGAATGCCGCGGTTTCGCCCATGCCCCGGAAGCTCAACCGCTCGCGGGCGATGCCCCGCGTTATCAGGTAGTCCATTACCGCCTTCGCCCTCTCTTCGGAAAGCCGCAGATTGTATTCCTCTTCGCCGATATCGTCGGTATGGCCCTCCACGCGGACGCTGTAGGCCCGGTAACGCTCAAGTATGTCGGCCACGCGGCCGAGTATGGGGAA
>JADFDB010000173.1 GCA_018263175.1 Spirochaetota bacterium | reverse complement strand
GGTCGAAGTTGAGCTCCCGGCTGCCGGTCGAATAGAAGGGGTTGAACAGGAAGGGCTTTTCCTCCTTCTGCATGTCGGTGCTGATATCGAGCTTGAAGTCCACCTCGAAGGGGGTAAAGTTAAGGCGGGCCTTCAGCCTGCTTTCGCTTCGCGAAAGCAGTATCGAGTGGCGGACGAGGCTATAGAGGCCGAGCTTGAGCTGCGGCCGGTCGATGTAGATCTGGTATTCCTCCGGGTGTATGGCCGGCGCGTCGAACGCCACCCGATGTTCACGCGAGAGCTTCTTTCCGTACTCGATCATCTGCCTGAAGAGGCCGACAATGTTCTCTTTTTTAAGCGAGATATCGGAGGAGTCGGAATATTTTTCGACCTGGTCAACGATGCGGTGCAGACGCTCGGTGTCCGAATGGATTATGTTCAGAAAGTTCCTGAAATCAGCCGGGCTTCCCTCTCCCGCATTGAGCTTTTTTATCATGAGATTGGCATACCCGCCGATCGAGACGATCGGGTTTCGGACCTCGTGCGCGACGCTCTGGGCGATCTGGCGGAGGTTTTCCATCTGGTCCATGTAGCTCTTGCGAAGCTGTACCAGCAGGTGTTTTTCGCGCTGAACGAGCCTCCATACCTCGGTTATATCGCGAATGATTATGAAAAAAAAGTATTCGCGCGGTGAGTTACCCTCCCAGTGCGCGTAGGTGGAGGTGAGAAGGCGCACGGAGCGGCTTTTCTTGTGATAGACGATCTCGTAGTCCTGGTGGTTGTCGCATGACTGAAATGCCTGAAAGAGAAAGCGGTACAGCTCGGGATTTCTCGCCCTGAACAGGTTATCTATGTTGATTTTATCGCGCGGCTTGATTTTCAGGCCGAGTATGGTCTCCGCGGCCCTGTTGCGGACGATCACGTTCTTCCGCTCGTCGAGTACCAGTACCCCCTCGCGGAGCCTGTTGATGAGCTCGATGGTATGTTTTTCGAAGTTCATGTTCGCCCTCAAAGCGGACTGCAGGTATTCAGGAAATCACCGGCCGTGCCGCAGTATAGCGGCGCCGTCCGGGGAATGCAAAGTGATTTTTGGCCGGGACGCGGAATTAATTATTGACGAAAGGAGGCGCGGCGATATGGGTAGGGGGTTGCGCCATCAGCACGGGCCGCGGGGAGTAGACAATGGCGAGGATTCTGTCCGGCATACAGCCTTCGGGTACGCTTCACCTGGGTAACTATTTTGCCATGATGAAGCGGATGATCGAGTTCCAGAACGAGCACGAGCTCTTCTGCTTTATCGTGAATTACCACGCGATGACGACCGTGCAAAACGGGGATCTGCTCCGAAAGAACACGCTCGAGGCGGCGATGGATTTCCTGGCCCTGGGGCTCGACCCGGACCGGTGCTTCTTCTGGGTGCAGTCGGATGTCCCCGAGGTGATGGAACTCACCTGGATTCTCGGCTGTCACACCTCCGTGGGCCTTCTCGAACGCAGCCATTCGTACAAGGACAAGATCGCGCGCGGCATAACGCCGAGCTGCGGCCTCTTCACCTATCCGGTCCTGATGGCGGCGGACATACTGCTGTACCAGGCGGACCTCGTCCCGGTCGGCAGGGACCAGAAACAGCACGTCGAGATTACGCGCGACATCGCGCTGCGCTTCAACGGGACCTACGGCGAGACCTTCGCCGTCCCCGAGCCGCTCATCTCCGATGAGATCGCGCTCATACCCGGCCTGGACGGCCAGAAGATGTCCAAGAGCTACGGCAACACCATCAACATCTTCGAGACCGAAAAGGAGCTGAAGAAAAAGGTCATGCGAATCGTGACCGATTCCACCCCGGTCGAGGAGCCCAAGAACCCCGACACGTGCAGCCTGTTCGCGCTCTATCGCCTCTTCGCCCCGGCGGACAGGATCGAGGAGATGCGCGGGTGCTACCTCGCGGGCGGTACCGGGTACGGCGAGGTGAAGAAGGAGCTCTTCGGCCTTATCTGGGAGTACTTCGCCCCGTTCAGGGAAAAGCGCGAACATCTGGCCGGCGATCCGGCCGCGGTGGCTAAGAAACTCGCCGAAGGCGCCGAAAAAACCAGGGCCGTCGCCGCGCCCACGCTGGACGACGTGAAGCGGAAGGTGGGGCTCCGGTACCGATAAGATGACGCTCCCCGCGTCGTTCATACTGCTGCAGATCATGATCGTTGCACCCTTCGCGACGGGATGGGCCCTTCGCCGGCGCTTTACCCGCCCGGAGGAGTTCACGCGGAAACTCATCCTCTATAACCTCATGACGGTCGAGCCCGTTCTCGTGCTCTGGAGCACCTGGGGCCTCTCGCTCAGCGCGGACCTCGCGGTCCTTCCGCTCGCCGGGCTCCTCCTCGCCGCGACGGGATGGCTGCTGGGCGTGCCCCTCGGCGCGGCGCTCGGCCTCTCCGGAAAGCGCAGGACGGCGTTTCACATAAGTTCCTCGCTCGCCAATCACGGCTTCACGATGGGCGGGTTCGTGTGCTTTATGCTGCTCGGCGAAAAGGGGCTGGGCCTCTCCTTCATCTTCACCGCGTACTTCATGCCCTTCATATTCCTCGTCGTGTTTCCCTACGCCGGCGGCGCGCTCCGCGGTGGGGCCGGGTTTGCCCGCGTCGCGCGCGGGTTTGTCCGAAACCCGCGAAACATGCCGTTGTACGCCATTCTTGTTTCAATTTCGCTCCACGCGCTCGGGGTCTCCCGCCCGGATGTCCGCTTTCCGCTCGGTGCGCTCATAGCCGTGTCGATGAGCGTCTATTACTTCACGCTCGGCATGAGCTTCCATCCCGGCGAGCTCCGCGGCACGGTGCGGGAGAACGCGTGCATGGCGCTTCTCAAGTTCGCCGTCGTGCCAGCGCTCGCGGCCCTCGTTCTGGGGACGCTGCCGCTCGACCCGGCGATCGCCGCGGTGGTCCGGATCCAGGCCTTCATGCCGGCGGCGGTCTATTCGGTCATAACCGCCGTGCTCTACGATCTTGACGCGCCCTTCGCCTCGGGGATCTTCGTGGTGAACACCCTGATCTTCATGGCGGTCGTTTTGCCCGTCATTTTCGTGCTGAGGAGCGTGCTGATTCCGGCCTGAGGCCGCAAACAGGGCGCTCGGGGCGGCGGCGGTATTTGCCTTGACGCGGTACGGACTTTTTGATTCGTATCAATGGAGATGCCGTACGTCCGGCGGATTACTCCCGGAAAAAGGGTGCACAGCCATGAACCATACAGACGCGTCGTACCTCGAACCGACAGCGATACTCGACAGCGACCATCCCAGGGTGCGCGCCTTCGCGGCGGCGGCCATAAACGGCTCCTCCGGTCCGGTGGAGAAGGCCGTGCGGCTGTACTACGCGGTGCGCGACGGGATCCGCTACGATCCCTATACGCCCTTTTACCTTCCCGAACATTACCGGGCGAGCGGAGTGCTCGCCCGCGGAAAGGGCTACTGCGTCGCCAAGGCGGCGCTGTTGTGCGCGCTCGGACGCTCGGCGGGGATTCCCTCGCGCATCGGGTTCGCCGATGTGCGTAACCATATCGCCACGAAAGAGCTCATCGAGGCGCTCGGGTCCAACCTTTTCGTTTACCACGGCTTCACCGAGTTTTATCTGGACGGGAAGTGGGTGCGGGCGACGCCCGCGTTCAACAAAGAGCTCTGCAAGCGGCACGCCATCGCGCCGCTCGAGTTCAACGGGCGCGACGACTCCATATTCTCCGAGTACAACCGCGAGAACAGGCGCTTCATGGAGTATGTCGCCTACCACGAAACTTATGCCGACGTGCCCGTCGGCCTCATCGTCGCCGAGTGGGAGAAGGAATACGGCGCCGAACGGGTGCGCGGCTGGATAGCACTCCACGAGGCCGCGAAGGGCGGCTCCGTGCGCGATTTCGCCTCGGAAGAGGTGCTCAAGGGATAGGGCCTACTCCGCTCCCTCGCGGCTTTCGAGGTCGAGGACGAGGAACTTGTGCGTGCCCGCGCGGTTGATGAGCAGGAGCACCCTGGTCCTCCCCTTCAGCGCCCCGACGGCCGTGGTGTAGGTGTTGACGCTGTCGATCGGGCCGCGCTCGATCTCGCGGACCACGTCGCCCGGTGCGATGCCCGCGCGCATGGCCGGCGAGCCCGGCTTAACCTGTGTGACGATGACGCCCGACCTTTCGGGCGAGCGGTACTTGTAGGCGAGCTCCTCGTCGATG
>JADFDB010000172.1 GCA_018263175.1 Spirochaetota bacterium | reverse complement strand
GCTCCGCGCGGGCTACCGCTTCAACGATTCCGGCAAATACAGCCTCGGCATGGGGTTCAACTACGCGGTGAAGGACGTCGGCTTCTCCGTAGACGCATCGTACAGCGATACGGGGGTTTTCGGGCCGGTATACTCCTTCTCGGTGTCCTTCAAGCTCATCCCGAAGGTCATTACCGTCGAAGACCAGTTGAAGGCTGAAGCGCACTACCAGAAGGCGATCAAATACTACATCGCCAACGATATCGACTCCTCCCTCGACGAGTTCAGGACCAGCAGGGATTACAATCCGTACCACAAGAACGTCAAGCAGAAGATAAAAGATCTCGAATACCTCAAGGAGCTGAAGCGAAAGAATGAAGAGCTCGACCAGAAAAGGACGCTCGAATGACGAGCTGAGGCCCGTTTCGGCGCTCCTGGATATTCAGACCGCGGGCGAGGGCGCGGTCCTTTTTTCGATGGGTGAGACGCGGGTGCTGTGCGTGGCGAGCGTTTCGCGTATGGTGCCGGACCACGCGGCCGCGAAGGGGTGGGGATGGATCACCGCCGAGTATACCATGCTGCCGTATTCGACAAGCCCGAGGTCCGAGCGGCGCCCCCTGCGGCCCGACGGCAGGGCGGTCGAGATACAGCGCCTTGTGGGCCGCTCGCTTCGAAGCGCGGCCAGTCTGCCGAAGCTTGAGGGCCACGCCATAACGGTCGACTGCGATGTGCTGAAGGCGGACGGCGGAACCCGCACCGCCGCGATAACCGGAGGATTCATCGCGCTCCGCATGGCCGTTGACGGACTGATTGCCCGCGGAGAGCTCTCGCACGACCCGCTCAAAACCGCCGTGGCGGCGGTATCGGCGGGGCTGGTCGACGGGAAGGCGCTTCTGGACCTCGAGTACTCCGAGGATTCGAGGGCCTCGGTGGATATGAACATCGTGATGGACGACCGGTCCAATTTTATTGAGGTCCAGGGCACCGGGGAGATGACCGCGTTCTCCCGAAAGGAGCTCGATGTGATGATTGAACTCGCCGAGAAGGGCATTCGGGAGCTTTTTGAAGTCCAGCGGACCTGTCTGCGCCGATTGTAATAAACTCATCCGGGCGCCCGCCCGATAATAAGAGTGAAGGCCGGCCGTGGTGCATGGAATGCCCGGTGGACAGTATGGTTCCTCGGGGCGGGCGGCCGTAAACACCAGGAAATGCCGGAGCGCGGAGAGCCGCGCTGTCAGACAGGGGAGGGGGCGGTGCCCGGTTTCAACAGAAGATTCGCGGTGATGTTCGCGGCGCTGATTGTTTTTATGACCGCCGAGGCATTCGGCCAGCACTATGTGCGCAACACGACGGTTATAGACTCGCCGACGGCATACACCATCGGCAGGGGTACATACCAGCTTTCCTTCCTCGGATACGATAACGGCGGCGTGGAACTCAAGGCGCTCATCGGGCTTCATGACAGCTTTTTTCTCGGAGCCTCGTTCGACATACAGAACGCCATCGGAAAGGACGCCCCGGAGCCCAACGTGCCGGGGGTCATAGCCAAGATCAAATTCACCGATGGATGGGAACGCTTCCCGATATCGTTCGCAGTGGGCTACGACTCCTTTTACATCGGTGAGCAGGGAAAGCGCGACAACGACGAGAACAAGCTCAACCGGATGATATACGGCCCGTACTTCGTTATCACCAAGCCGATCTATCTGCTCGACGATGAACAGCACATCCACGGCGGCATGAGGATGCCTACCCAGCCGGACTACGTGCCCAGGGATACGGCGTATTTTCTTGGATTCGATATCCCGCTCGGTGAGTTCTTCGTTCTGAAGTACGAGACCGAACGAGTATATTACAATTTCAGGCGCTCCGACGAGTGGCTCCACAACGTGGGGATGCGATACTCGTATCTTGGCCGCATCGGCGTGGAGTTCGACGTTCTGTTCCAGTCGGGTGAGCGCGCCAATCGCATCATCAGAATCGAGTACAATGACCAGTTCTAAGGCTTTCCTCGCGGCGGCGACGGCGTGGGTGCTTCTCCTCACGCCGGCATCCGGCGCGGACACGCGCACCTGCGTACTGATAGTGATCGCTAAAAACGGAAAGCCGGTCCGCCTCAACACGGAATTGGCCGTAAGCGAGGCGGAAAAACAGCGCGGTCTCATGTACCGCAAGCACCTTGAAAAAAACTCCGGCATGCTTTTCATTTTCTCCAGAGAACAGTATCTTGGCTTCTGGATGAAGAACACTTATATTCCCCTCAGCATCGCCTATATCGGCGAAACCGGCATCATCAGGGACATACAGCATATGCGGCCGCTCGACACGTCGCTGACCTATCCCTCGAAATATCCGGTCCGTTACGCACTCGAGGTAAACAGGGGCTGGTTCTTCGAAAACGGGATCGTGCCTGGGTGCCGGGTGGAGCTCGATGGATGCGTCGGTAAATAGGATACCATCCTCCGCGGATGAAAGGGCGCTCCTCGTGGCGATACGCCTTCACGGCCAGGACGAGGACCTTGTCGCGCAGTCGCTCGACGAGCTTGCGATGCTCGTCGATACGGCGGGCGCGATCATCGTCGAGAAGATGACTCTGAAGCGCCAGGCGCTCGATGTCGCGCACCTGATCGGCAAGGGGCAGATCGAAAGGATAAACGGCCTGATCGCCGAGAAAGACGTTAAACTCGTCGTTTTCGACCAGAACGCGGTAAAACCGGCACAGATTCGCAATCTTGAAACGATCTTCAAATGCAGAGTGGTGGGGCGCACCGAGGTGATTCTCGACATCTTCGCGCGCCGCGCGCGCAGCGCGGAGTCCAGGATACAGGTCGAGCTCGCACAGCTTCGGTATATCCTCCCGCGCCTCAAGGGCCTCGGCGGGGTGCTGTCGCGGCTCGGCGGCGGAATAGGCACGCGCGGCCCGGGGGAAAAAATGCTCGAAACCGACCGGCGCCATATCCTGCGCCGCATCGCAAAGCTCAATGACAGGCTCGAGGACATAACCGAGCACCGCAGGCTCATACGAAGGGGGCGTTCGGGTCAGGTGCGCGGAGCGGTGGTCGGCTATACTAACGCGGGAAAATCAACGCTCCTGAACCTTCTCGCGCGGGACGATCTCTTTGTCGAGGACCGGCTCTTCGCCACCCTCGACGCCTATACCCGCATCGTTTATCTCGAAAGCGGTAAAAAAGCGCTTCTGACCGATACGGTGGGCTTCATCAACAACCTGCCGGTAAACCTCGTCGAATCGTTCAAGTCGACGCTCGAGGAAATTCGCAACGCTCATTTCATAATCCACGTCATCGATATCACCGCGCGCAATCTCTCGCAGAACATACGGACCGTGGAAAAGGAGCTGGCAGCGCTCGATTGTTCCGATATTCCGACGGTGCTGTTTTTCAACAAATGCGACCTCGTACCATCGGCCGAAATCGTCGACACCGTGCATCACCGCTATCCCCCGGCGATAACAGGCTCGGCAATTACCGGTGAGGGGATCGACGATCTCAAAAACGCCATGATCGAGCTGTACGAGCGCATGGCGCCCCTCAAATCGTAAAGCGGGAGGTCGTTTCTTCCGAAAATAAAAACATGAGTGATCGCGCCGCGTCAATCCCCGTGCTTGTCCTGGCCGCCGCCATCATCGCCCTGGCGCTGTATGGCACCCTGTCGGCCCGTAACGATGATAGAGAACCACGGAAGGGAAACGAGATGGATCGGCTCGAGGACGCGATCATCCTCGAAGGCCTCGAGATGAACACCGAGCATCCCCCGGAATCCGAGGAGGATGTTCAGGGCGGGATGATTCTCTACGATGAAGAATTCATCGTTAAAGGCGAAACGCCGGACGACAGGGACGCGCAGAAAGACCCCGCCGGAAGCACCGATTCATTACTTGCCGATCTCAAAAAAAAGGACGCACGATGGCATGAGGCCGCATATACAATCCGCAGGGGGGACAACCTCTGGAGCATCGCGCAAAAATTCGGGACCGACCACCGTTTAATCATACGGATTAACGATATCAGTAACCCGGACTCGCTCCGGCCCGGTAAAAAAATTAAAGTGCCGAGCAGATACGGGGTGTATTATACGGTTCGCAAGGGGGATACGCTCGGGGCCATAGCGGTGCGGTACCGGACCAGTGCCGACACGATAAGCGTGCATAATGAGATAAGCGCGCTGATCAAACCCGGAATGAAGATTTTTCTACCGGGTGGAACGGCTCCGGTAG
>JADFDB010000171.1 GCA_018263175.1 Spirochaetota bacterium | reverse complement strand
GGCGTGGTATATACCCGAAGCCCCCACGGCCTGCCCGTCGCCACGGGACACCCCGTGCGTGAGCCCGGCGACCTCGCTGTTTTCGCCCCTCCCCGCCCCGATCGGGGCCACCTCATCCTGCTCGACCTGGGACGGGACCGCTTTAAAGGGGAAAAGGCCCTCTTCTGGCTGATGCGCGGCGCCTTCGTCCGCTCGTGGCGGCTGATGGGGATGGAGAACCTGATGGTACAGATGTTCGACAATCCCGAATTCGTACATAAAGTGGCCCGCATGGTCACCGATTACAGCCTGGAACAGCTCGACATGCTGATCGACGCCGGGCTCGACGTGCTCGTGGTCGAGGACGACATCGCCGACAGCCTGTCGCCGCTCATCTCGCCGAAGCAGTACCTCGAGTTCGTCAAACCCTACAATATGGAGCTGGTCGAAAAGGCTCATCGTAAAGGCATCAAGGCCGTCACCCACAGCGATGGAAACCTCTGGCCTCTTCTGGACATCATACTCGAAACCGGCTACGACGGGCTCAATCCCCTCGAGCCGCAGGCGGGCATGGAACTTAAAAAAGTCAAGGAGTACTGCGGGGACCGGCTCTGCCTCATCGGGAACATCGACTGCGTCGACCTGCTCCCGCACGGCACACCGGCCGAAGTGGAGGAGGCCGTGCGGCAGGCCATTGCCGACGCGGCCGAAGGGGGCGGGTATGTCGTGTGCGATTCCAATTCGCTGCACCCCGGGGTCGATCCGCTGAACTGCATTGCGATGTTCGAGGCGGCGAAAAAATACGGTGCGCGGAAAACCTGAGGGGACATCCCAAGGACGGCGCATGGCAAATATATTACGTATGACGATGACGAACTGACGGACCACGCTTAAGGAGGAGATTGTATGGAATTATTGCAGGAGATCGCGGTAAGGGTTGAGGAAGGCAGGCAGAACGACGTCAAATCGCTCGTCGAAACGTGCATCGAACGGGGAATTTCGGTAAGCGACATCCTCAACGACGGGCTCGTCGCAGGGATGTCCTCGATCGGCGTGAAGTTCAGGGAGAACGAGGTGTTCGTCCCCGAGGTGCTCGTGGCGGCACGCGCAATGAAGGCGGGGCTCGAAATCATCAAACCCATCCTCCTGCGCGAGAAGGTGCAGTCCAGGGGCACGATCGTGATGGGAACGGTGCTCGGCGACCTGCACGACATCGGAAAGAACATCGTCTGTTACATGCTCCAGGGCGCCGGTTACGACGTGGTCGATATCGGAATCGACGCTCCCGGCGAAAAATTCGTCGAGGCCGCGAAGGAAAGCGGCGCACAGATCATCGGGCTCTCGTCGCTCCTCACCACAACCATGGTGTACATGAAGGAGGTCATCGGGACACTGCGCGCGTCCGGGCTCGGCGACAGGGTGAAGGTGATGGTGGGCGGCGCGCCGGTAACGCAGGCCTTTGCCGACGAGATCGGCGCGCACGGATACGCCTCCGACGCCGCGAGCGCGGTCGACGTCGTCAGGCGCCTGCTTGGAAACTGAGCCCGGGCGCGTGAGGGCATAGCAACGATGAACGGACGCGCCCTACCGGATGTCCGCGGCGTGCAAACTCCGAAAACGAGTGAGACGATCATGAATCGAAACATGAGGGAATGGGCCGACGAGATAGTGTCTTCCCGTAAAAGACGGGCCTTCCCGCTTATGGTTTTTACCGGAGCCGGGTTGACGCACTCGACCATCGACGAAATGCTTCTCGACGCGCGCACGCAGGCAGCGTGCCTCGCGGCGATCGCCGCGCGCTACCCGTCCGCCGCCGCAATTACCGCGATGGATCTCTCGCTGGAGGCCGAGGCCTTCGGCTCCGAGATCCGCCGCATGTCGAACGAGCCGCCGACGATAACGGGAAGCCTGATAAAGGACGCAAACGGAGCGAACGCCCTTGCGGTACCGTCCGTCGGCGCCGGGCGCACCAGGGTCGCACTGGAAGCGGCGGGACTCTCCGCGGCGGCGATTACAGACAGGCCCGTCTTCGGCTGCCATATCGGGCCGTTTTCGCTCGCGGGCAGGCTCTGCGGCATGACCGAGGCGCTCATGAACGTCCACGCCGAACCGGAGATGCTTCACGTGGTGATCGGGAAGGCCACGGAGTTTCTCATCGCGTACGCACGGGCGTTCAAGGAAACGGGTGTGGGCGGCATCGTCATCGCCGAGCCCGCAGCGGGGCTCATCTCCCCCGCCCATTGTGATGAGTTTTCATCCAGCTATATTCGTGAGATCGTCGAGGCGGTGCAGGACGATCATTTCATGGTTATTCTTCACAATTGCGCCGCCTCGAAGCGCCATGTCGTCTCAATGGCATCGACCGGTGCGGCGGGACTGCACTTCGGCAACGCCGCGGACATGCCCGAGGTTATGGCCGAAATTCCGCCAGGCCTCCTCGCCTTCGGCAACATCGACCCCGCGGGCGTGCTCAAAAACGGGACGGAGGAATCGATACGTCGTACAACGGCCGATCTGCTGATGAAAACATCCGCCTTCCCGAACTTCGTCCTTTCGTCCGGATGCGACATCCCTCCCGGAACGCCGCTTGACCACATCGATGCTTTCTTTAAAGCGCTGGACGAATACAACGCCGAAGCGTTCAACGCCAAACGCCCGTCGCCCGTACCATAAAGGCGGTTCGTATCGCTCGCGCGCCTCAGGCTTGCTTCTTCCTCCCCAGCGCTATCGGGACCGGGAGCGCTCTCCAGATGTCCCGGCAGTACTCGGCGATGGTGCGGTCACTCGAGAATTTGCCGATGCGCGCCACATTGAGGATGGACATGCGCGCCCACCGATCGACGTCGGCGTAGACTTCCGATACGCGCTCCTGACAGCGCACATAGGCCGTAAAATCGGCGCAGAGCAGATAGTGGTCGCGCCCGAGCAACGAATCGGCGAGCGGCCGGAAAAGCCCGGGCTCGGAAGGGTTAAAGAAGCCGCCGGCGATCATGTCGATCGCCTCCCTGAGCTCTCCGTCGCGTTCGTAGTATTCACGCGGAGTATATCCGCCCGCGCGAAGCTCGTCGACTTCGCCGGCCTTGAGTCCGAAGATGAAGATGTTGTCGTCGCCCACCTCCTCGGCTATTTCGACGTTCGCGCCGTCCAGCGTCCCGATCGTGAGCGCCCCGTTGAGCGCGAACTTCATATTGCCGGTTCCCGATGCCTCCGTTCCCGCCGTCGATATCTGCTCCGAGAGGTCGGCCGCGGGCATGAGCTTCTCGGCCACGGTTACCGAATAGTTCGGCAGGAAGACGACGCGAAGCCGGTCGCGCGTCGCTGTATCCAGGTTGACGACCCGGGCGATCGAGGTGATGAGCTTGATGATGAGTTTGGCCGTATGGTATCCCGGCGCCGCCTTCCCCGCGAAGAGAATGGTGCGCGGTACCATGCCGGCGGCGCGGCCGCTTCGCATGCGGTTGTACAGCGTCACCGCGTGGAGCGCGTTGAGGAGCTGGCGTTTGTACTCGTGGATGCGCTTCACCTGGCAATCGTACAACGAGGCCGGATCCACCACGACGTCGCACTGCTCGTCGATAAAGCGCGCCATGGCCTCCTTGTTCGCGCGCTTCACCCGCATCCACTCGGCACGAAAGTCGGCGTCGTCGGCGAGCGGTTCGAGCGCGCGCAGGTGCTCGAGGTCTTTTGCCCAGCCATCGCCGATACGCGAGCTTATGAGCGTAGAGAGGGCCGTGTTGCAGTGCAAGAGCCAGCGGCGCTGGGTAATGCCATTGGTCTTGTTGTTGAAGCGTTCGGGCCACAGATCGTGAAAATCGCGGAACAGCGTGGCCTTGATTATTTCGGTGTGGAGCGCGGCCACGCCGTTCACCGAGCGGCTTCCGGCAATGGCGAGGTTCGCCATACGCACGCGCTTCTCGGCCCCCTCCTCGACGATGGACATGCGCGCAAGCTTCCCCCCGTCGCCCGGGAAGGCCACACTGACGCGTTCGAGGAAGCGGCGGTTGATCTCGTAGATTATCTGCAGATGCCGCGGCAGGACGCGCTCCATGAGGGCGACCGTCCATTTTTCGAGCGCCTCGGGCAGTACCGTGTGGTTGGTGTAGCCGAAGGTGGCGCGGCAGATGTCCCAGGCCTCGTCCCATTCAAGGCGCTCATGGTCGACCAGCACACGCATGAGCTCGGGAATGGCGATGGCCGGATGCGTGTCGTTGAGCTGAATGGCGACCTTCTCCGGGAACTCGGCAAACCCGCTGTGGGTCTTCCGGTATCGGCGCATGATGTCCTGCAG
>JADFDB010000170.1 GCA_018263175.1 Spirochaetota bacterium | reverse complement strand
GGTCTGTGCCGAACCCTCGCCGTCCTTCGCGAAGCGCAGTATGCCCTTTTCGGTCTCGCTCGCGTTTTTAAGGCGCCGATCGTTCCCCTGTACCGCGACGCCCTCGGCATCCTCACCGTCCTCGGCGAGCTCAACGATGCCCTTTGCCATCGTCGTCGCGTCCTTCAATCGCCGGTCGTTCCCCTGTACCGCGACGCTCTCGCCATCCTCGCCGTCTTCGGCGAGCTCGACAATGCCTTTATTGATGGTCGTGCCGTCGCGAAGCCTCCGATCGTTCCCCTGCACCACGCACTCGGGATTGTTCTCGCCGTCGTCGGCGAGGCGGCAGATGCCATGCGAGGTCGTTGTACCCTTTTTCAGGCGGCTGTCCCCACCCCGAACGACGCTCATGTCGGAATAGACGCCATCGGAACAGAGACGCACGATGCCGTAGGTCTTTTCCGTGGCCTCCTCGAGCCGCGAATCGCTCGCCTGCACCGCGACGCCGGGCTTGTTCTCCCTGTCGTACGCAAGCCTCACCACGCCGGGACGCAGCTCCGACGCGGGCTTGAACCTCGAATCGGAGGACTGCACGGCGAAGCCCGGTCTGTCGTCACCGTCCTCGGCAAGCTGTACAATGCCCTTGAACACGGTAGTGGCGTCGCTGAGGCGCCGGTCGCTCGCCTGCACCACGGTGCCGAGCGAATCGCCGCCGTCGCGGGACAGCCGTACCACGCCCGCCTGAAAGATTGATGCCTGCGGCGTAAGCTCGCCGATGTTGTGCGTATGGGCGATCTCGAACGGGGCGGCACTGACGGCAAAGCCCGCCAGGCGCGCGCCAAAATTTTTGGCCTCGAGCAGAACCGTGCTCATCTCGACGCGCACGTAGCGCGCCGGGGTTACGGCCGCCTCGTGGAAATAGGTGGTGGCCGGCTGCGCGCTGAAATATTTTTCCTCAAAGAGCGGGGCCCACACGGTACGGTCTGTACTGGCCTCGACATAAAAGTTCTCCGGAAAACCGTGGGGTGTCACGCCGGCCGAGGCGAGCCATATTCCGTTTACCTGCAATACCCTGCCGAGGTCCATCTCCACATGCTCGCGCGACGGGCCGGCATGCATCTCCGATTCCCAGTACGTCCCGTCTCCTCCTTCGAGCAGGCGCGCGGGGGCGAACCCGTACGAGGAATGACTCGACGCATTGAGATCCCGGGCGCCGCCGATCCCCGCCCTGATCGTTCCTATTTCCGAGAAAAACTTCGCCCCGGTCTTCCGGGGCCTGACAATATACAAGCGGATAAAACGCATCAGGGCGAGGGGCACGTCGAGCCGGTAGATGAGGCTTTCCTCGAGTTCGTATTTTCGCTCGCTCTGTATCACCCTCCATACCATGCCGTCGGTGCTCGCCTCAATCCGAAAGTCGTGGGGGAATGTCGTCTTCCCGGAGGGGGACGGGCTTATCTCGACGCAGTCGACGGGAACGGCATCGCCGAAATCGATAATGACGAACTCGGAAACGATCGAATTGCTCTTCTGTGTGCTCCAGTAGCCCTCATCGGCAAGTACGGCCGACGGTGCATGCTCTTCATCGAGCCGGCTCGAAAAAGCGGAAACCGTGCCGCCGTGGATTTTTCTGAGGCTGACGTTGACAGGCTCCATCATTCATCTCCGGACGCGGGAATAACACCCGTCGATCATCCCTTTCAATCGGGGGGATTGTCAAATATTTTATTGAACGTCAAAAAGTGATTGATTAAACGCCGCTGTGAACATACCTTCCGGGCGTATGGATTACATTGAGCAGACGACCCCGCAGGGCATAATACTCAAGGTATTTCCGAAAAAATGGAATTACCTTGCGTTCGACCGGAAGGGAAAATCGATCTATGCCGACGCGTCGGGCCTGAAGGTGCTGCACCGCGTTCCGCTCCTTTTCTTTGTCGGCGAGAATTTCGTCGTAAAAAACACCGCGAGTGCCGAGATGTCCTTCCTGAAGGCCACCAGGGGCCAGATCGTCATTCCCTATGTCGACACGGCGACCGACCGCCGACAGCGCTATATCTTCATCCCCGCCGAAAGCGGCATGGACCTCATTCCGGTCAGACTGAAGGGGCTCAGAGACATTTCAATGCTGGTCCGCGAAATCGAGACCGGCACCAGGCCGGATCACATCGTGGTGAGCAATTCGGTGACGCGCAACGACATCATCATCATCAAAAACAGGCTCGCCGATGCTCACATCATCCTGGCGGGCGGCAAAAGCGAGGGCGGCGCCGCGCCCAGGGAGGAAAGCGAAATCAACAGCTTCAGCGACCAGCGCGCCACCGAGGTCGCGAAGGACGTCAACATCAACATGATGTCGAACAATCCGGTTTTCCTCGCGCGCGTCCATCTCAGGGAGATGAATATTTCCAAGGTGAACCAGCTCATCCTCGATTTCGACCTTTCGCCGATCGAGGCGGAATATATTCTGAGCTTTGTCACGACCATGCTGTCCAAACGTGAAAGCGAGGAGGATATTCTGAAAAACGCCGCCAAGCTCGAGGGCATTCAGGGCTCGCTGCAATTTTACATTCATCTGCTCGGTAAAAACGAGGCCGAGATCCGCGCCATGATCGAAGGCATGAACGACGCAGGCCTGCTGGCCTCGTTTTTCACCCTTATCGCCAAGGTCAAACTGCTCTACCCAGGCACGGACGACCAGCTCCTCTTCACCGAATTCGAAAATCTATTGTACGAGAGAAAATCCAGCCTTCAGGAACAGAACTGACCGCTTCCACGGAGACGCCATCACAACATGCGCACAGGCATCGTCAGGATCATTTGCATCGCCCCGCTCATCGCCGCGCTGCTCGCCGCGTCGCCCCCCCCGATGGAAGGCGGCAAGCCTGACGGCTGGTGGCGCGTCTATTTCACCAGTCCAGGCGCGGCCTCCGGCAGGGCCGAAGCGTCCCCTGACGCGGCATTCAGGCGCCTGGTCGGCCATGCCTCGCAGAGCTTTTACGGGGCCTTCTACGACATCTCCGACGAGTCGATCGCGGCCGAGCTCATAAAGGCGCACCGGCGCGGTGTTGACGTACGCATCGTGACCGAGCGCGACAACGCGGGCCGCCCGGCGCTCCGCGCGCTCGTTACGGCCGGCATACCCGTCACCACCGACAACGGCCCCGGCCTTATGCATAACAAGTTCGCCATCGCCGACGGCGCCTTCGTCTGGACGGGCTCGTACAACCTCACCCCCAACGGGGTGCGTAAAAACGACAACAACGCGATCGCCGTTTACTCCCCTGATCTCGCGGAAATCTTTACGGCCGAGTTCATGGAGATGCACCGCGACGGCGTCTACGCCAATAAAAAAGAGTTCGCTGCGTTCGGCGCGCTCGCCAAAAAATATCATGTAAAGATCGGTGAAACCGACATCAACGCGTACTTTTCGCCCGATGACGATATCGAGCGTATCCTCCGGAAAAGGCTCGAGAAGACGGAGAAGTCCGTGCGGTTCATGGCCTTCTCGTTTACGAGCGACCCGCTCGGAGAGGAGCTTATACGGCTCCACAAAGGGGGGGTGGACGTACGCGGCGTAATGGAGAAGACCGGGACGAACGGGAAGGATTCGGAATACATCAAGATGACGATCGAAGGGATTCCCGTAAAGATCATCTCCGGCATCGGACGCATGCACCACAAGGTGATGATCATCGACGAATCGATCGTTATCACCGGTTCGTTCAACTTTTCGCGCGGAGCGAATGTCCGCAACGACGAGAACATCCTCATCATCCACAACAAAGAGATCGCTCTCGCGTATCTGAAGGAGTTCGACCGTCTTTATTCCGGCAAGACCGCCGCGGCGCGACAAATCCAGCACGGCCCGCGCCGCTGATCCTGAATGTCAAACGGAGGCATCCCATGATAAAACTATTCAAAGGTCTGCTCGTTCTCATCGTCTTCTTTATCATTTCAATTGCGATTGTTCTGCTCTACTGGTATTTCCGCCCGAACTCGGCGGTGCTTGACCCCGCGCTACAGGCACAGACATGGACAGCCGTCGGCGATGGCATGCACAACTCGAACACCGACATGATACGCTGGAGGGATCGCTTCTACCTGGTCCACGCAAGCTCACCCTACCATTTCGCCACCGAGAAATGCCGCCTGATTATCTGGAGCTCGGATGACGCGCGCGCGTGGGAGAAGCTCTCCGAGGTCAACATCCCCGGCGAGGATATCCGCGATCCCAAGTTCGCCGTGATCGGCGGGCGTCTCTTCCTGTACGTTCTGAAGAGCACGCGTTTTATCGCGGAGCCGTACCGGACCGCCCTCCGGACGAGCAC
>JADFDB010000016.1 GCA_018263175.1 Spirochaetota bacterium | reverse complement strand
AAACAATCAGAGCCGCACCCCGCGCTGTGGACGCGCGGGGCGTTCGAGCTATGATCCGGCGGGTAGGGTATTTTCCCCGCCCGCCGCGTTCACGAGGCCCTTAGCAGCGCGGCGGGTATGCAGCGATCGAGCCCGGCAAGTGCCAGGCGGTAGTTTTCCCCGGCCTGTGCCCAGTTCAGCACCTTCCAGAAGGCCTCAATGTAATCGGGACGGCGGTTCTGGTAGGTGAGGTAATAGGCGTGCTCCCACACGTCGAGGCCCAGGAGCGGCACCATCCCCTCCATAATCGGGCTGTCCTGATTGGGCGTGGAATGGATAACGAGCTCGCCCAGCGCGTTCACCGAAAGCCATGCCCAGCCCGAGCCGAAACGCTTTGCCGCCGCGGCGGCAAACACGCTCCTGAACGCGTTCAGTGAACCGAAACGGGTGATGATGGCCGCCGCCAGATCGCCCTCCGGCGATGGCGTGCCGTGCGCGGCCAGAATCTTCCAGAACAGGCGGTGATTGTAGTGCCCTCCGCCGTTATTGCGGACCTCGACGCGGATGTCTTCGGGCAGGCTCGCCAGGTTCGCGATGAGCGTCTCCACGGGCAGGCCCGCGAGGCGGGGGTGTTTCTCGATCGCCGCATTGAGTTTCTGAACATAGGCCGCGTGATGTTTCTGGTGGTGTATCTCCATGGTCTTCGCGTCTATATGGGGCTCAAGTGCCGCATAGTCATAGGGCAGCGCGGGTAGTGTGTGCGTTTTCATGCTGATCCTCCTGTTTATAAGTGATAGCGTTGTTGCATAACCGGAAATCACAACGGTTTCGGCCCGTCTGCGGCGGAAGGAAACCCGATATCCGAAATCCATGCAACAAAACTATTTAATAAATTACTAAAATATACTATAAAAACCGGGGAATGCCAAGTGGTTGGGAAAAAAGACGCCGCGCAGGCGGCGCCTTGATGGAGTTCTGAGGATCGAGCTCGTCGGCAGGATCCCCCCTCTCTTTCGTTCAAAGAGAGGGGGGCAGGGGGTGAGTTCGAAGAGCGCAGCGGAAGTACACACGAAGCTAAAAGGCCACCCCCGCGGCAAGATACATAATGGGCGGCCAGGTTACGTCGACATCATCCGTGCCGTCGGCATGTCGTTACACTCAGGCGTCAGCCACCGGAGTGTTTCAGCAGTTCGTACAAAATGATTCCCGCCGCGACCGAGGCGTTCAGCGATTCGATGTTCCCCCTGAGCGGGATGCGCACCATGTAATCGCACTTGTGCTCCGTGAGGCGCCGCATGCCCTCACCCTCGCTTCCTATGACAAGGACGGCCGGGCGCACGCCGGCGACATCCTCCGGGGACGACTCCCCATCGCCCGAGGCCCCGATGATCCAGAATCCGCGCGCTCTGGCCCGCTCCAGAAACTGTGCGACGTTCGACACGGTGAGTATCGGCAGGTGCGCCGTCGCGCCGGCCGAGGCCTTCACGACGACGGGAGTTATCTCGGCGGAGTGGGCCTTGGCGAGAACCGCGCCCGAGGCCCCGAGTGCCTCGGCGCTCCTAATGATGGAGCCGACGTTGTGCGGGTCCGAGAGGCGGTCCAGCGCCACGATGACGCCCGACGCGGCGGCGGCCCCGTCGAGAAAATCCTCCTCGCGCGGCAGCCTGATGCTCGCCGCGAGGCGCAGCATGACGCCCTGGTGGCGCGACGAGGAGTCGACCTTCGAGAGAAGGTCCCTGTCGCAATAGGTGATTTTCACGCCGCGCTGTTTCGCCTCACGGACGATTATGTCGATGATCTTGCCGTGCGCGCTTTTCGAGACGAAGAGCTCCCCGCCATGGCGCTCCTCGAGCGCCCGCAGGTATTCGAGCACCGGGTTCCGGCCGATTATCGCTTTCGTTTCCACCGCGTGCCGTCCTTCGTGTCTTCGAGGATGATTCCTTCGGCCTCCAGGGTGGCACGGATCTCGTCCGCGCGCGCGAAGTTCTTCGACTTCTTCGATTCGCGCCGCTCCTCGATGAGCCGCTCGACGCGCTCCACGTCGATGCCGTCGTCCTCTCCCGGCGTGAAAAAGATGACGCCGAGCACGGTGTCGACCCTGCGCAGCGCGTCGATCACGCGCCCGGCATCGGCCTTCGAGAGCGCCCCGCGGTCGATGAGCGCGTTCACCTCGTGAAGAAATTCGAAGAGACGGCCGAGCGCCCCCGAGACGTTGAGGTCGTCGTCCATGTCGGCCGTGAAGCGCTCGATGAAGCCCGCGATAAGGCCGGCCGATTCTTCGTTTGCGTCACCTCCCGTCCGGATTTCGCCGAGCCGCAGCAGGAAGTTGTCGATACGCGCGAGTGCGCTGTCCGCCTGGGCAAGTCCCTCGAAGGTGAAATTGAGCTGCTTGCGGTAGTGCGCCGAAACCAGCAGGTAGCGGATCGCCCGCGGCGAATGGCCCTTCTCGAGGAGATCGCGGAGCGTATAGAAATTGCCGAGCGACTTGGACATCTTGGAACCTTCCACGAGCAGATGCTCGACGTGTATCCACCGGCGCACGAACGGCTCTCCGTATGCGGCCTCGCTCTGCGCGATCTCGTTTTCATGGTGCGGGAAGATGAGGTCGACGCCGCCCGTGTGGATGTCGATGGTGCCTCCGAAGATGCGTCGCACCATCGCCGAGCACTCGATGTGCCAGCCGGGCCGGCCCCTGCCGAAGGGCGTGTCCCAGTACGGTTCGCCTTCCCTGGGAGCCTTCCAGAGCGCGAAGTCGCGCGCGTCTTCCTTGGAATATTCGTCGGTGTCGTAGCGCAGCCCGCTCTTCACCTCGCGCGTGTCGAGGCGCGAGAGTCTTCCGTACGGCTCGAACTTCGCGATGCTGAAATAGAGCGAACCGTCCTTCTCGTAGACGATGCCCTTTTCGTTCAGACGGGATACGATGTCGATCATGGCGTCGATCGATTCGGTGGCGCGCGGGTTGTGCTCCACCGGCTCGATGTTCAATGCGGCCAGGTCCTCGAAGAAGATGGAGGTGTAGCGCGCGGTGTACTCGGAGAGGCTCACGCCCTCGCGTGCCGCCCCGGCGATCGTCTTGTCGTCGACGTCGGTGATGTTCATGGCATGGTCGACCCGGTAGCCCCGGAACTTGAGGTAGCGCCGCAGAAGGTCGTTGAAGGCGAAGGTGCGAAAGTTGCCGATGTGGGCGTAGCCGTAAACGGTGGGTCCGCAGGAATAGATGCTTGCGGGGGGGTACTCGGATATCGATTCCTTCTTTACGCCGCCGGGCACGAACTCCTCGGCCAGTCCGGAAAGGGTGTTATAGAGTCGCAAGGCCACGGGATCCTCCAGGTGGTAGTGTATTGAGCCCGCATTGCCGGAACCGGCCGGCGCGGGCGGCGGGGGGTCAACCGTTGACGGGCCCTACCTCCTCGCCGGAGTCGTCCAGCACCTTCTCCTGAACCTCGGTGTAGCCCACCACCACGACCGGTTCCTCATCGCGGACTTCAACGGGCGCCGGCGCCGCCGTATAGACCGGGATGCTGAAATCGATTTTCTCGAAATCCTCGGGCCGCAGCTTGTAATATGCCAGGAGCACGTGCAGTTTCTTGATATAGTCTATGAGTTCTTTGAGCTTCCGGTTCTTCCTGTCAATTACAGTTTTTGATTCGATGATGAGTTTTTTCAGTATTTCATTGCGCTTTTTAAGGGTCGCCTGCAGCTCCTGCACGGTCTCGTAGTATTCCTTGTTGACGCGCCGGAAATCGATCCTGGCCAGAACGATCTCGCCGGACTCCTTGTCCTTTTCGATGGATTCCAGGACCTCGTTGAGCTCCCGTACCGAAAAAAGGTCTTCCGTGGAGGTCTGAATCCACTTTTTGCCTTCGTCGTCGGTGAACTCGGTAAGATCGGGTATGGCTTTCTTTTTCGCTTTGCGGATCAATCTTTCCTTCCGGGCCCGGCGGGGCCTTTAAATAATTCCGGTATTCCTTCTCTACGCCTTATGCTCATTATCGACAGACTTCACTATGCCGGTATAGACTAATTTGTAAATAAAAAAGCGCAACAGCTTTTATCTTTGACAAAACGGCGCCATTTGATGACCGTGTCAGGGTATGAACGTCACCGTTCCACACGACGTTGTCCGGCGCCTTCGGGCTCTGGGCGTGGTGAAGACCGACGAACCGCTCTCCAGGCATACCACCTTCAAGACCGGCGGCCCCGCCGACGTGCTGGTTGTTCCCTCCGGTGTCGTGCCGCTCGGGGAGATCGTGCGTATCTGCGCCGAATCCGGCCTCCCGCGCACCGTCATAGGGGGCGGCTCCAATCTGCTGGTGGGGGACCGCGGTATCAGGGGCATCACGGTGTGCGTGTCCACCGACGCCTTCGGCAGGGCGGTCCCGGTCGTGGAGGGCGATATCGTCGAGGTCCCCGCCTCGGTCCGCAAGGATGACTTTGTCTCCATCTGCGCGGAGAAGGGCCTTTCGGGGATGGAGTTCATGGCCGGCATACCCGGCTGTATCGGCGGCGGCATCGTTATGAATGCGGGCACGGTCGACGGCAATTTCGTCGATATCCTGGACCGGATCGAATTTGTGGACGTCCGCGGCGAGGTAAAGCACCGGGACGTTACGCCCTCCATGGCGCGCTACCGGCACCTCGACATGGAGGAGGGTGCCATTGTCACCGCGGGGCGCTTCAGGCTGCGCCGGGCGGACGACGACGGCGCCGTACGCCGCAGGATACGAGAACTGCTCGACGAGCGCGCGAAGAAACATCCGCTTGATTATCCGTCGGCGGGATCGGTGTTCAAGAATCCGGAAGGGCATTCGTCATGGAAGCTCGTGAACGACGCGGGACTCAAGGGGCACCGAATCGGCGGGGCGATGGTGTCGGAACTGCACACCAATTTCATCGTCAACGCAGGGGGCGCCCGGTCCGCAGACATACGCGAACTTATTGAATTTATCCGCGAAAAGGTGTATATTACATTCGGCGTCATGCTCGAGCCGGAAGTCCGGCTGGTCGGAGAGTTTTAAAAAGCCCCGGCGGGAAACCGCGCAACTCCCGGTCGCAGGGGGTGCAGCATGCCGCCTTGAAAGGAATCCGTTCTTTATGGCCAACGAATATACGAGGCTCGACGACGCGATTTTCTGCGCGCTGGACTTCGAGACTACCGGCGTGAATCCCGCGCTGGACCGCATCGTAGAAATCGGGATGGTGCGATTTACGCTCGACGAGACGCTCGCTACGTACTCCACGCTGATCGATCCGGACCAGGAGATGCCCGAGCGCGCCATCGAGATCCACGGCATAACCAGCGAGATGGTGCACGGAGCCCCGCGCATAGGCGAAATGCTGTCCGGAGTGACGGAATTCATGGGCGACGCCACGCTCGTGATACAGAACCCGCGCTTCGACCTTACCTTTCTCGAGGTGGCCTTCAAAAAATGCGAGATGGACGTCCCTCCGCTCTCCGCCTACGATACGGTCCGCCTCTCGCGGAAGACCTTCGTGAACATGCCCAACTACCGGCTCGAGACGCTTTGCGCCAACCTCGAGATTGAAAGCACCGGCCATCATCGTGCGCTTGCCGACGCCTGCTCGTGCATGGAGGTGTTCCGGAAGGTTGTCCGTTTCCACGACACGCGCGGGGAATGGACCTTCGGCGACCTCACGCGGCTTCACGGCGATGCGATGCAGCCGCAGCTTTCGCGCAAGCAGAAGCGCCGGCTCAATCTCAATAACGATATCTACCTCGGCGACGTGGTCAAGATCCGTTACATGGACGAAAACGGGCGCGTTACGACCCGGCGCATCCTCCCCAAGGAGGTCGTTCAAAACGGAAACAGGACCTACATTCACGCCTTTTGCTATATGCGCAACGAGGACCGGTATTTCAACACCCGGCGAATATTGAAGGTGTACTGATAAAAGGGGCCCGGGGCTTACTGCCCGTTGCAGTAGAGTCGTTTGAGGGTGCCCAGGAGCTCGGCGATTTTCGGGTCTCGCACCGAGTAAAACATGAAGTTGGCCTCTTTGCGGCGATTGACCATCTGGATCTTCCTGAGTACGGTCAGATGCTGGGAGATGTTGGAGATCGACGAGCCGAATTCCCTTTCGATCTCACCCACCGTCCTCTCTCCGTCCATGAGGAAGCACAGGATTTTGAGCCTGATGGGGTGGGCGATCGATTTGAGTATCTCGCTGGTCTGGTTTACCTGCTCATCCGAGAAAAGCACGATAGTTGCTCCCGCCTGTCTGGTCTTTTAAGTATTCAATTACACAATAAAAAAGTAAACTACCTGTCAATTGTTTTTTTGTCGGGATGGACGGTATAAATTGTCCTGATTTTCCTGTTCACATCGTGCCAGTCGGCGGGTCGTGGGGCCGGATGCTCCGGCTGATGATTCTTGAATCCCCGCGCCTCCGGCGCGCCCCCTTTGATAAAGGGGGCTCCTGTGAAGATGACCTTGCGGTGCGACAAGGGGCACATGAAGCGGGTGACCTTGTCTCAAAAAAGTAGACACGGAGAACGCCCCCTGAGATAATTAAAATCTAAAGAGGGAGTTTTATGACATATGGGGCCGGGGGGATGAGTTGAGAAGTGACCTTGCCTGCACGGGCCCAGGCTCAGGCCAAAATGTTTTTCGGTGGTGCAAATGGACCGTCTCATACGCAGAGCAAGAGGCTGCGGCCTCTTGCGGTTGAGGGGGATAGATTTTTTTAAACAGGGAGATCATCATGACGATAGCGCGCGTATTGACCATAGCGGGTTCCGATTCCGGCGGCGGTGCCGGCATTCAGGCCGACATCAAGACCATCACCGTGTTGGGGGGCTTCGGCATGACCGTTATCACCGCGCTCACGGCACAGAATACGATCGGCGTGCAGGGTGTGCTCGACATCCCCGTTGACTTTATCGAGCGGCAGTTCGATTCGGTGCTCTCGGACATCGGTGTCGACGCCGCCAAAACGGGAATGCTCTCATCGTCCGAGATCATCGGGGCGGTGGTCCGTAAAATCAGGGAATACCGCATTGAACGCCTGGTCGTCGACCCGGTCATGGTCGCGAAGGGCGGCGCGCACCTCCTGCGCGACGAGGCGCGCGCGAGCCTCGTCGGCGAGCTCCTGCCGCTCGCGCTCGTGGCGACGCCGAACGTCCCCGAGGCGACGGCCCTGTGCGGTATCGAAATAGAGTCGGTGGACGACATGAAAAAGGCAGCGCGCGCGATCCGTGGGATGGGGGCGAGAAATGTCGTGGTGAAGGGAGGCCATCTCGAGGGCGATGCGGTGGATATTCTCTTCGATGGAAAGGACTTCCATACATTCAGCGTCGGGCGCATCGATACGAAGGATACGCATGGCACGGGCTGTACCTATTCCGCCGCGATTGCGACGGCCCTGGCACGCGGCAAAACGGTGCGCGCCGCCGTGGAAGACGCCAAGCTCTACATCACCGCGGCGATCCGCAATTCGCTCCGGCTTGGCGGCGGCCACGGTCCGACGAACCACCTGGCGCCCATTATCGCTTTATAAAGGTCCCCGCCCCGGCCCGATATCGGCAAGGCGGTTGACGCGTTCGAGAAGCCGTTCGGCGAGCGTCTCCTCGTCGGCGAGCGCAAGCGAGAGGGCTCCCCGCGGGCATAGCTCCACACAGCGGCCGCACCCCCGGCAGTCGGACCCTATGACGGGCTTGTCGTTTTCCATCCGTATGGCCGCCACAAAGCACCGTTCGGCGCAGATGCCGCAGCCGTTGCACGAAGCGGCATCGAGCGTTATCGATATCCCCGGCAGCCGCCGGTACGCCCTGTCGAGGTTCGGTCCGCGCCGCTTCATGTGCGTGCGATAGAGGCAGCAGCAGTCGTCGCAGAAGCAGATGAACATCAGCCGGTTGAAGGGCGCGAGCATGAAGGCCAGCGGGTCGATCCAGACGTGGGCCACGTTGGCGACGAGCCCTGCGTCGGCGGCCCTTTTAACGTGGGCGAAGGCCTCCTCGACGGTGGCCCTGCGGCCGTGGGAGGGGTGCATTCTGTCGATCGCGCTTCCGAGCGCCATGCAGCCGATGGTTTTCGGATGGTTCGCGCAGTCGAGCTTCCCCCGGCAGATGCATTCGTCGAGTATGAATATGTCCGCCGCCTCTCGTATCACGCGCTCCACGAGCCGCCGGGGAAGGGGGACGCTGTCGGGTGCCGAGAGCGTCACGTTGATCGGAATCGCCGTCACCTCGTTATACGGGTAGGCGAAAAACGGATTGATGATCCACTTGAGCACCGGGAAGGCGCTCAGGCGTTTGGCGGCGACGATGATCGGCCACGACAGCCATACCGCGGTCTTCACGAATCGTCTGTTCGGGCCGTAGCGGAACATCTTCATGTGCGCCTCCTCACCGGTTTAGTATCCCCTTTTTCAGCGGGAGCCACCAGGTAAAGCCGAAGAGCATGGTTTTGGCCGCCGTTGTTCGTGTGCTTACTCCCTTTGGCCGGGCAATCCGCCGCGCATGCGGTATTTCGCTCGCGTGAAGAAGGAGTATTCCGGCAAGCACCGCGGCCATCAGGGCGGTATTCGTGATGAAATAAAAACCGGCAAGCACGATGAGATAGAGGCCGATCGCCCCGGCCATGAGAAAGTACCAGAATGCCTTTGAATCGAACATGGATCCCTCCTATTCGAAGTCGATGCGTTCGCGTATGCGCCCGACGAGCTCATCCACCGCCGCGTCGAGGTCTTCAATGTTCATGCGCGTGGCCCCGGACGGGCACACCGTCTCACAGCGGCCGCACGCCTTGCAGAGCGAGGCGTCGTGCACTGGAAAGCCGTCGCTCATCGCTATGGCCCCCATGAAGCATTCGGTGGCGCAGACGCCGCAGTTTGTACACAGTGACCGGTCGACCGATACACTGAGGCCCTTCAGCGGCACCAGCGCTGCCGAGGCCGATACGGGCAGGTATTTGCCGGAGTTGAGTATCGTGCAGCAGCAGCGGCAGCAATGGCAGATGGTGAGGAGCTTCCCGCGGTCGCGGACTCCCCAGATGAAGTTGTCGATCTTCACGCGGCCCGTCATCGGTATAAGGCCCTCGCGCAGCGTGGCGTGCAGATGGTCGATCGCCTCCTCGACCGATACGTGCCGCGCGATGCGGGGGTCGATTTCGCGGGTGCCCTCCCCCAGAAGGGTGCAGCCCATTTCAGCCGGGTGCTCCTCGCACTGACGCGCGTCGCGGCAGGTGCATTTGTTGATGATGACGCGGTGCGCCGAGCGGCGTATGAGCTCTTCCACGACGGCGATCGGAAGCGGGGTGCTTCCGGGCGGCGTAAGCGTTTCGTTTATGGGGATGTAGCTTACGTTGAGATTTTTCCCGCTGAACATCGGAAGCGTAAGGCGCGCGATGAGCCCACCCACAAGCGGCCAGGTGGTCGCCTTCGCGCTCATCCATGTGATCGGCCAGATTCGGGCAAGCACCGGTAGCCACCATGTCGGTCGACGTGACATTCGGATCCTCCTTTAAGCGATAGCGCGTGTGCCGCGGCTCATGGTTTCGGTTTCCGCCGTCCCTTTGCCCGGTCCGGCCGGCTTCGGCTTTTTTCGGGCACCCCGTGTTCATCGCGCGTTGCGGCGGCCGCATAGACCGCTTCGTACATCTTCTCGTACTCTACGGCCGTGTCGCTCCACGAATAGCGGAACTCCATGGCGTTTTTCTGGAGCTTCTTCCATGATCGCGTAGTATAAAAACAGCGGATAGCATAGCGTATCTTTTCGTACAGGGCCTTCTCCGTCAGTTCGGCGAACTTGAAGCCGTTGCCGCGCAGGCTTTTGTCGTCCCACTCGAGTACGGTGTCGTCGAGCCCGCCGGTAGCGCGCACGATCGGGATGGTTCCGTAGCGCATGCTGTACATCTGGTTGAGCCCGCACGGCTCGTAGCGCGAGGGCATAAGATAGAGGTCGAGCCCCGCCTCCATCAGGTGCGAGAGCCCCTCGTCGTATCCCCGGAAAATACCCACACGGCCCGGAAACAGGCGCTTGAGCTCCCTGAACCTGTCGAGTATCCACTCCTCACCCTGGCCGAGCAGAACGAACTGCAGGTTTTCGTCCGCCAGCAGAGGACGGAGCGCATCGGCGAGCACATCCATGCCCTTCTGGTAGGTGACGCGGGAGATGGAGCCGGCGAGGGGGGCCGTCGGGTCGATTTCGATCCCCATCCTTTGCTGGAGCGCCTCCCGGCAGGCCCTTTTACCGTCGATCTTTTCGCGGGAATAGCGGGCCGGGATGAACGGGTCCGACTCGGGATTCCATTTGGAGTAGTCGACGCCGTTGGTGATGCCGTGGAAGCGGTCCTTCACCTTCTGGAAAACGTCCGCGAGGTCGTAGCCGAATTCGGGTGTTCCAAGCTCGGCGGCGTATTTTCGGCTAACGGTCGTGACCGCGTCGGCATAGAGCAGGCCGCCTTTCAGGAAATTCATCTGGTTGAAGAAGGCGAGACCGTCGTCGGTAAAAAGGCCCGGATCGAGTTGGGTGAGATGATAATGCTCGGCCGGAAACACGCCCTGGTAGCCGGCGTTGTGTACGGTCATCACCGTGGCGCTCCCGCCGAAAAACCGGTCTTCTTTATACAGCGTTTTATGATATACGGGGATGAGCCCCGTCTGCCAGTCGTTGCAGTGGATGATGTCGGGGACGAAGCCGGTGTCTTTGAGCGCCTGCAAGGCTCCGCGGCAGAAGAATATGAAGCGCTCGGCGTTGTCGGCATAGGCGCTATGGCCGTCATCGTAGAGCCCGTCGCGCCCGAAATAGAGGTCGTGTTCGATGAAGTAGACGGGGACTTCGGGGATATGGCGCGATTCGAGCACCGCCGCCCATTTCTCGCCGCCGCCGAGCGGAACGCCGAGCGGACCGCCGATAACGCGCAGGCCGTATCGTTCGCGGTCGACCATGTAATAGCGGGGCATGATGATGCGCACGTCGTGGCCGCGCCGGGCGAGCGCAACCGGCAGGGCGTTCGAAACGTCGGCAAGCCCGCCGGTCTTGGCGAAGGGATAGGCCTCCGATGTCGTAAACGCGATCTTCATGCGGGCTCGATAAGCGCAGGCAGATAGTCGTCCGGGGGCTCGTGCCCCAGGAGGTGAAGAAGCGTCGCCGCGACGTTGCCGAGCCCCGGCGGCTCACGAAACTCCCTCAGGCGGTACCCGCCCGCGAAGGAGGGATCGTATATGATGAACGGGACCGGGTTCAGCGTATGTGAGGTCTTGTGCTGTGGAGCACCGGTCGTTTTGTCCGTCTTGATCGAGCCGTCCGAGGCAAGCTCGTACATCTGATCGATATTGCCGTGATCCGCGGTGATGAGCGCGCATCCCCCGTGTCCGGCGATCGCCGGAAGCAGCCGCGCCACGCAGAGGTCCACCGTTTCCGCGGCGATTATCGATGAGTGAAAGTTGCCCGTATGCCCCACCATATCGCCGTTGGCGAAGTTGAGCCGCAGAAAATCGTACCCGCCGCCGGCCAGCGCGCCGAGCATTGCGTCGGTTATCTCCGCCGCCTTCATCCACGGGCGCTGATCGAACTGCAGCCGGTCGGAGGCTATCTCCTCGTAGGTTTCGGTTTTTTCGTCGAAGCGACCGCTGCGGTTGCCGTTCCAGAAATAGGTGACGTGGCCGAATTTCTGGGTCTCCGATATCGCGTACTGCCGGCGGCCCGCAAGCGCAAGGTATTCACTGACCGGATAGTCTATGGAGGGCGGCCGTACAAGGTAGTTGCGCGGTATATTTAAATCGCCGTCGTACTCCATCATGCCCGCGAATAACACGTCCGGTCGGCGCACGCGGTCGAACGCATCGAAGCCTTCCTCGTCGAAGGCGCGGGATATCTGTATCGCGCGGTCTCCCCTGAAGTTAAAGAGCACGACCGAGTCGCCGTCCATTACCGGACCCACCGGCGCGCCGGAATCGTCGGCGATCGTGAAGGAGGGAAGGTACTGGTCGGTTATCCCCGGCTCCTCCGCGCGAAAGGTCTCGACCGCCTCGCGCGCCGATTTGAATTTCCGCGCGCTCCCGAGCACATGCGCCTCCCAGCCCCTGCGCACGATGCTCCAGTCCGCCTCGTAGCGGTCCATGGTGGTCAGCATCCGTCCGCCTCCCGAGGCGATACGGTAGTCGAATCCCTCACGGACGAATCCTGCCAGAAACTCCTCGAGCAGGTCCACATATCTGAGCGCCGAGGTCTCGGGCACGTCGCGCCCGTCGAGGAGCACATGCACGCGAAGCCGCCGCGCACCGTCGCGCCCGCACGCGGACACGAGCGCGAGGAGGTGATCGAGGTGCGAATGAACGTTACCGTCGGAGAGGAGCCCGATGAGGTGCAGCGTCGCCTCTCCCGATGCCGGGCGCGCGACGAGCCGCCGCCAGAGGTCCGAGCCGAAGAGCGAGCCCGAAGCGACCGCCGAATTGACGAGCTTGGCGCCCTGGTCGAAGATCCTCCCCGCGCCGAGCGCGTTGTGTCCGACCTCGGAGTTGCCCATGTCGCCGTCGCCGGGAAGCCCCACGGCCGTACCGTGGGCCCGCAGCGCGGTCGTCATCGGGCCGGCCATGAGGCGGTCAAGGCAGGGGGTCCGCGCGGTGAAGAACGCGTTCGTTTCGTCCCGCCGGCCGATGCCGATGCCGTCCAGTATGATGAGGACAACGGGACCGTTTCTTTTCAACCAACCGGATGGTCTGAGCTTTTTCATTTCTGCATTGCATCCATGCCGGCTCCCCGCCGCGCTGGAGGTGCCGCCGCGCATGCGGCGTCGGCGCGAGGCGCGGGAATGGTGATGCACCGGCAGGGAGATGTCTACCAGATCGCGGCAAGGCTGTCCACCGAATTTTTCGGCAGGCTTCAATCGGTTGTCGTGGAGGAGGGAGGAGGAGTTCGGTGCTCTTACAGATAACGCTCGTTGAATTCCTCGGTCGAGAGCAGGGGGACGTAGTCGCGCGAGAACACCTTCTCGATCAGCGTATGGACGCGCGTGTTCATTCCGTAGAGCATGAACTGCTGTCTGGCCTCGTCGGCGATTTTGAGCATGTTCAGCAGGGCTGCCATGCAGGCTGAATTGAGGTTGTCGACCCCGGCCAGGTCTATGGCGACAATGTCGGGGCCCTCCCCGACGGACCGGCGCATCGCCGTCATGAGCTTCGACTCGTCGTGATATTCAAAAAGCCCCGAAAGGTGAATTATCGATATATTTCTGATGGTGCTCTGGCTGATCTCCATGTCGTTCCTCTATCGGGTCATGAGTTTAATTTTTCGAGTGTTTCGCGCAGACGTTCGATGCGTTCCCTGCTCGCTTCCGAAATCGTGATCGTGTCCTCCGCGCCGCGTTCCGCGGAATCACCCGAAAGCGAGGCCAGAAGCCCGAGGCATTCGTCCTCGATTCGGCGCGAGAGAAAGCGCAGCTCCTCCCGGCTCTTCGTCGCCGCCCTCCCTTCGCCGCCGCGTCGGCGTGCGAACGCCGCAAGCGCGCGTTTCGAAAGCGCAGGAGTCAGGCGGCGCAGGAGCAGATAGGAGGCGTAGGGAAGGAGCAGGTAGAGGTTCGCGGCGGCCATGCCCATGGCGTAGGAAACCATCGGCTCGTTCATGCTTTTGCCCCAGACGAACCAGAGTACATCGACGAGCGAGAGCGAAATGAAGAACGAGGCCCTGCCGCGCGGTATTCCTATGGCCGCGAACCCGGCGGAGAAAAGCAGTACGAAGAAAAGAAGCACCAGCGCACGCGGGTCGAACCAGCCGGCGATGGTGCGCACGGCCGAGGAAACGCTTTCCAGGAACCGCCACAACCCTTCGGTCGTTTCTTTGATTTCGTGGAAGGTCTCTCTGATCTCCGTAAAGGTGGAAGCGGCCTCGTCCAGGAAGACGGCCCCATGCGCCGGGCAGGTCGTTAAAGAAACGAAAAGGACAATGGCCGGCGCCGCGGTTATGGCAATAAATGAAAAACGATTCATGGCATGACTTATAGCAGGTCGATGATCAGATCGATTCGGTTACCGCGGTCGTTCCAGCGGGGGTTGCAGAACTGACGGATGATTTTAATACCCCTCCCTCTCAGTGTCAGCGTTTCCGTTTCGGCGCAGGCGTTTATGGATGGAACGCAGGCGAAACCGGCACCTTCATCGCTGACGCTGACGACAAGCTGGTTCGCCTGTCTTGTTACGGCGATGGACACCATCTTTCCGCGGTCCCATTTATTGCCATGCTCCATGGCGTTGGTTACCGCTTCGTCGATGACGAGATAGAGCTCGTCGCGCGTGAGCTTTGTAGACAGGCCGTTTGCCTGGATATTGTCAATGACGGTGTTGACGATTCCTTTTCGGGAGTCCTTGAGCGAGGGGAACGAAACATTGTATATCTCTGCCGGCTTGATGTCTGGCATATCGGGTTATTTGCTCTCCCCGCTCACTGCGGGTTAATGCGCATTTATGTTCCTCTTGATGGGACGGCTCGTTACGCGATCTCGATGTGATCGACGCGGCCCGAACCGATCCGCATTGAATATAACAGAGTGCCCGCTTTGCTTCAAGCTAAATTAACGAGATCTCCCGGTTGGAACGACCGGCCCGTTCACCATCGGACAAATCCGGACGAATGTCCGGCAAGGGTGCGCAACTTCGTATATTTTTATGTTTGTGATGCGGCCCGCAACCGCCGTTCCCGGCTCCGGCCGGGAAAATACGAATGTCGGGATGGGGAGATTTGAACTCCCGGCTTCTGCGTCCCGAACGCAGCGCGCTACCTGGCTGCGCTACATCCCGATATAAACACGCCAGTATTAACCCCCGGCACGGCCTTTTTTTTCAATCGTTTTTTTCCATAACGTGCGCAATTTTATCGCCACATTCCCGGCGGACCGGGAGATGGGGGTCCTCACCGGTCCGATAGCGCCCGGCCCTGCCTTAGCCTGTAACAAAAAACGTATGAAAATGACAGAATATCTGATAAGTGTTAATTATTAAAGTTATGCATAGTAAAATTGAACTATGCTTGTCCCGCCGGGTGCCAAAAATTACTTGCCATATTTGGACCCGGCTGGCTGAATACCGTAACGGCACCGGTATCAGGGCACATGTTCTATCCTACACCCGGCCTCCCGGCGGCAGGTCAGTTACTGAATGGAATGCAATACCACGTTGCATATCGGTCAGAAGGATGAAACGATAACTGATTCCCAATAATCGATAAACGCTTACAATCAATAGAGTTGCTGCATAACCGGGAGATACGGCCGGGTTCTCCCCGCCGCAGGCGGGGAGAAGTCCGATATTCCCTGGATTTGCAGCAAGTCTGATGGAATGTGCGCTGCCGGTGAGCTACGATGGCGGAGTTTTCCGTTTGTCCGGCTTTCTGCGTTTTTGCGGGTTTTGGACCGCCGGCAGCGAAAAATATCAGGAGTGGGAGCCAATGAAGAATGGCGACGATTCGGGGATAATCACCTCGAATGTATATGACGGTGAGATATATAACAGGCTCAACCCGGCGGTCGAGAAACTCGCGGGGGTGCTTTTCCGCAAAGTCGATTTCGACCCCGAGAGCCTGAAAACACTCCAGGAGTGTTCGTCCGAGAAACGGCATATCGTCTATGCCTCGTTTCACAGCTCCAATATTTCTCTTCTCATACTCTATAATCTGCTCAGGCGGCACGGCTTCGAGCCGCCGGTCTTTTCGCTCGAATACAATCCCTTCATGCTGCAGACGGTCTCCTTCGTCTGGAAGCGCATAGTGAAGCTCCTCGACCAGGTGATATTGAGGCGAAAGTACAAGTTCGTCCTCGACACCGACCATGTCAGCGAGCTCCTCCTCGGCGGCAAGAGCATCATCCTCTCGCTCATGTCCCGGCGCTTTTTCATCAAGCGATATATGGAAATAAAATACGACTCCATTCTGCATCTGATCGAGGTGCAGAAACGGATCGAAACCCCGATATATCTGCTCCCGCAGATGATCTTCTGGAACAGGAACCCCGAGCGGACCGGCAACAAGAGCGTCATCTGGACGTCCCCCCGCGACATCCTCACCTCGAAGGCGACCGGGGACAAGGGGCTCATCGCCGGATGGGTCGCGACCCTCAAGAGCACCATGCCCGCATACGTTCGCATAACGGAGCCGATCAGCCTGAAGGAGGAGATTGAGGCGTCAAAGTCCGATGACTCGCGGCAGATCGCCATCGAGATCCGGAACAAGCTCCTCGGCATCTATCATCACGAAAAACGGACCACCCTCGGCCCCGTTATCAAGTCGCAGCAGGAGATGATGGAGAAGGTGCTCTATCACAAGAACGTGCTCGATGAGATCGCCCGCCTGGTGCGCGAGGACGGGGCCACGGAGCGCAAACTCCGGAAAAAGGCCTACAAGTATTACCGGGAGATAGCCGCGGACTATTCACAGGTGTATATAAGCTATTTCGCCAAATCGGTGAGCGTACTGCTTCGAAAGATATTCGACGGGATATCCTACGACCCGGAGTCCATAAAGATGCTGCGGGAGGCCGCGCAGAGGGGCCCGCTCGTTTTCACTCCGTGCCATAAGAGCCACATGGATTATCTCATCATCTCGTTCATCCTGTTCATGAACAACATGTTCCCCCCGCACATCGCGGCAGGGGTCAACCTCAGCTTCTGGCCGATGGGCGTTATCTTCAGGCATTCCGGGGCGTTTTTCATGCGCCGCTCGTTCAGGGGGCTGAAGCTCTACCCGGTCATATTCAAGCAGTACGTCAAGACCCTCGTGTCGGAGGGCTACAGCATAGAGTTTTTCATTGAGGGCGGACGTACCCGCACCGGCAAGCTCGCGCTTCCCAAACTCGGTTTCCTGAATTACCTGATGGACGCGATCGACGAGGGATACAACACCGACCTCATATTCGTTCCGGTGGCGATCAATTACGACCGCATTCTGGAAGAGCAGAGCTATGTCGCCGAGGTGAAGGGGCGCGAGAAGACCACCGAGTCGGTGTCCGCGATGGTGGAGAGCCGCAAACTCTTAAAGAGGAAATACGGCAGGGTATACGTCACCTTCAACACGCCGTTCAGCGTCAACGAAATCAGGGAAAGCGGCATCGGGAAGGAGCACGTTCCCCTCGAGGTGGCGAATACGGTCATACGGCGCATCAACGAGGTCACCGTTGTCACGCCGTTCGCGCTCACCACGACGGCCGTGCTCATTTCTTCGGTCAAGGGTTTCTCGCGGCAGATGCTCGTCGAGAGGATCTCCCGCATTCACCGATACCTGTCGGCGGCGGGTATTCAAATGTCCGAATCGCTGCACGATCTGACAAACCTCGACGAAATCGTGGATTACGTGCTGAGCGCCTATATGGAGGACCGTATTGTGGAGGAGCTGCGCGTGGAGGGCAGCAGGAAGAAGGAGGTCGTGAAGGATTTTTATCTGCTGAGGGAGGACAACAGGGCCCGCATCGTCTTTTATAAGAACAGCATCATCCATTACCTCGTACCGCTCAGCCTGGCATCGGTCGCGATTCTCAGCGCGCAGAAAAAGGGCGATACGGGCTATGCCGCGCTCAGGGAAGAATGCAAAACGCTCAGGAGCCTTTTCGCCCACGAGTTCATCTTCCCCGTTGCGGAAGATGACGGCCTTCCGTTTGAGCGCGGAATCTATACTCATCTGTGCGCTGAAAATATCATCGTCGACGAGAACGGCGTGATCTCCGTCAGTGACGAGGGTGCCGAATGCCTCAGGTACCATGCGAAGATCATTCAGGAGTATCTGGAGTCGTACCTCGTCGTGCTCCATACGGTCCTGAATCAGCGCGTGCGGAAGGTCGGCAGGAAGGACCTCGTCGCCGACGTCAGGAAGAGCGGCGTGCGCCTGTATCATACCGGTGAAGTGCGTCTCTCGGAGTCGCTTTCGATGCCGAACTACGAAAATGCCGTCCGCCGTATCGTCGATGACGGGATCCTCGTACAGAAGGGGCAGGGCCAGAAAAATCCCGAGATAAGCATGGTCGACAAGGACCGCGCCCTGGCGCTGTACAACACGCTGAAAACCTGCCTTGAGGCCATCGCGTAGGTGGAAGGGGTCAGGGTTCGCCGTTGGCGGACGCGTGTTCAACGAGTTCGGTCCGCAGCGTATTTCTCTTTTCCTTCAAGAGCCTACCCGTGTAGGTGTCCCGTACCCTCAGGGGCGTTTCGAAGGTGTCGATCGTCTCGACCATAAGCCTGACCGGCTCCCTTTTCACCCTGGCCTCCCTGATCTCCTGCGACGTGGGAAGTATTATCGCGTAAATGGAGTAGGGTGTGTGAATGAGTGCGTGTCCGCGGCTGAGATAGGCGTCGGAGAAGCCCCCGTCGATATTGATGGCCCGCCCGTCGGCCGAGGCGATCTTCTCCCCCTTTTTGAAATCGACGGGTGTATGGCCGTAGACGATGCGTCTGACGCCGAACTCGCTCATAATCGCATCCATGAACTCGGGTTTTTTGAGGTTCTCGCCCCAGTACAGGAGCCGCTCCTTATGAGTGGCCTTGTCCGAGAAAAAATACCGCTCGAAGGTCTTCATGGCGTCCTTGCCGAAGAACGGCGACTTGGGCCCGCACCAGAGATAGAACATTATCGCGAGGTCGCGTTCATCCTGTTCCCCGCCCTCGAAATACTTCACGCCGATATTGTTGATCATATTCTGTAAATAATCGAAGAGCTCCTTCCCGCGGCGGCCTAGGAACTCCTCGAACCTGCCGTCGGCCGTGCTCGGAATCAGCGCGTGTATGTTGAGGATGTAGTTGTTGATATGGTACATGCTTCCCTGGTCGAAGAAGAAGCTCATAATGGACTTGAGGCGCTCGCTCCCGGTGAACTGCCGCGCGAGGTCGTCGATTACCGCCGCTTCTTCCTCGCTGAGACGCGGAGGATCGTCGAGGTCGAGGGTGGGGAAGTGCGTGTCGATGAGGCCGCCGGTATCTCCTCTTTTTATCATGTCGGCCAGCCGGTCAAGCCACAGGCGTGACTGCATTCCGAGATCGGCATTGTCGCGGATGGTTTTTTCCTCCAGCTTGAACTGGATCATCGCGAGCGTCTTTTCGAGCTTGCGCGAAAGCTCCTTTTTGGCCTTGTAGCTTCCTCCGATGCTCTCCGGATAGAGGGCCTGGGCGAAATCGACAAGCTTTGAAAGATCGATGCCGAGGCGGCCGAGGAAACCGAGGTTGTCGTAGCGCACGCTTATGCGCAGCGCTTCCGCGATCATCGAACGGTTTCCGGCCGCCGCGCCCATCCACAATATGTCGTGGTTTCCCCATACCAGCTTGACATACGGGCGGATCTCGCGGCTGCTGAGTATGCGCACGATCTTGTCGGGCTCGTCGCCGCGGTCGAAGATGTCGCCTAATACGATCAGGTTTCCTAATATAACCTGTTTCACGACCTTGCACAGCGCCGAGATCACCCGGTCGGCGATAAGCCCGTTTTCGTAAACGATATTGGGTACCGGAAAGTTGAGGATGAGGTTCTCGAGCACCAGCTTGAGGTCCCTGTTGATGTTGTTGCGGATCTGGTCGAAGTCTTTCACGTTCTGGACGCGGTACTGGATTATCTTGACCAGCGCGGATATAACGTCCTGGCGCTCCATCGCGTATGTTTCGGCCCGAAAATATTTTTCCTTGCGGATGATCCTTCCGAGATACTCGATCTTTTCGTTGGAAAATGTTTTTGGGAGCGCCTCGTAGCAGATCCGCCAGACGAGCCCGAAGCGGCCCTTGAGAATCGACACGAAGCGTTCGCCCGCGCCGTGCGGATCGCTGATCCACATGGTGACGTCGATGAACGAATCGAGCCTGGTTTCAATTTCGGTGAGTTCACGGATAATATCGTGCATCCGGGGGACGTTTTTCCCGGCGGGTACGGAGAGAGTGGACATTGCGTCCTCCGCAGAGTTAAAATAGGGTTTACGCAAAACCCGGGATTTCCTGCCACGCGCCCGCCGGCGGCGGGAGTAAGTCCCCGGGAGCCCGGGGGTGTACGACATGTCGGAACTGCACGGCGCCCGAGCGGCGTGCGGACGGCGCCTCACATGATCTTGCCGTCGACGTCGTCGATATCGATGTTCTCGAGCATCTCCTTGAGCGTGTCCGTGTCGTATTTATGTGCGGCCCTGTCCAGGCCCATCGAAAGACCGAAGACTTTTTTCCTGACGAACATCGGAGACCTGGTCCGCAGTGCGAGGGCGATCGCGTCGCTGGGCCTGCTGTCGATCTCGATTCGCTCTCCCTCCTTCTCGAGCAGTATCTTGGCATAGAAGATGTTTTCGCGCAGATCGTCCACCACGACGGATTCCACCTGCCAGGACAGCCGGTTAATGGTGCTTGCAAGGAGGTCGTGGGTAAGCGGCCGTACCGGTTTTTTACCTTCGATTTCGATCGCGATGAGGCTCGCCTCGAGCGGGGCCACGAGGATTGGCAGAACATCCCCCGAATCCCTGTCCTGAAGCAGAACAACGGGAGATCCCGAGTTCTGGTCGAGAAATACGTTGACTACATCGACCCTGCATAATGACACCATGGCCCCTCCCTCGCCGGGACACGCCGACCCTGCATATAAAATATGCCCCGGCCTCGGAAAGAGCAAGAAAATTATGCCGTGCGCCGGCATTACAGTTCGAGGTAATCGCGCCTTCGGACAAAATCGACGATGAGCTCGCCGGCCTTTTCACTGTGCGTTTCCCTGTTGCTCGCGAGCTCCCGGTATGATGCGCGGGGAAGCGTTTCGGCCATCTGCTTCAGGGACTCGTTGCCGTGCAGCTTGTCGAGCGCGGCGCCGACAATGAGAATCGGAGTGCTTACGGCGGGAAGCACATGCCAGATCGAATAATTGCGGATCGCGATCGCGTTGTATTTCAGTTTATAGGGGTCGGCCGCGTCGAGCGTCGCCTCGTATTTCTTCACCTGTTCCTGCTCGTTTTTCTTGTCCAGCCTGAAGTTGCGCAGGTACCATTTTATGACCGGTTTTAAAAGGAGGTAAAATGAGGGCGGGAAGGCGGGTATGACACGCCCGAGGAACTTCGGGAACCTGAATTCCACATTGGGACCCACGAGGACGGCGCAAAGCGGTTTGCGTCCCTTCCCGGCAAGGTATTCGAGGATGGCCGTACCGCCGAGCGAACTGCCCGCTACTATGAATGTCCGGCGGGGAGGAATAAGCTTGTCGATCGCTTCCCCGATGTCGGTTGAAAGCCGGTCCATCGCGAAACTGACCTTCCGGTTTTTAGGGACGATGGACGATTGCTTTTCGCGCGTTTCGAGGTAAATGGTGCGGTATTCCGGGCTTACGACCCTCAGAACGCCCCGCCATCCCGAGATCGCCGATATCCACCCGGCCACGAAGAGTATGACCGGACGCTTGTCGTTGTCGCGCTTCGGGGTGAAGTCTATTATTTTCAGCGCCACACCGTCGGAGACGGTTATGTGATAATCCCTGACCGAGCAGCCGTCGCCGGCATATTCCGAATAATCCATGCCGTCACCCCTGGAGTTTTTTTACGATATCATCGCCCACCGCGGAGGTGGAGTCCGAACCGCCGCGGTCCGGCGTGCGCACTTTGCCCTCAGTTAGGTGCATTCGCACCGCGGCGCGGACGCGTTCGGCGCAGTCGAGCTCGCCGAGGAAGTCGCACATCATGGCGGTGGAAAGGACCGCCGCTATCGGATTTGCCTTGCCCCGGCCCGCGATGTCGGGTGCCGAGCCATGCACGGGTTCGAACATCGAGGGGAATTTGCGCGTCGGGTTGATGTTCGCACTTCCGGCGAAACCCATCCCGCCGACGATGACCGCCGCGATATCGGTGAGTATGTCGCCGAAAAGGTTTGAACCGACCACTACGTCGAACATGCGCGGCGAGCGCACAAAGTTCATGGCGGCCGCGTCCACGAGCATGGGGCTGACCGTCACGTCGGGATAGTCCACGGCGACGTCGGCGAGCACCGCGTCCCAGAAGACCATGCTGTACTTCAGCGCGTTGGACTTGGTGATGCTGGTAAGGTGCCTGCGTTCGCGCTTGCGCGCTGTTTCGAAGGCATAACGCATGATTCGTTCGGTCCCCATCCGCGTGAAGTAATTGACCTGCATTGCCGCCTCGTTCGGCGTTCCCACGTAGTGGCGGCCGCCGAGGCTCGTATACTCGCCCTCGGTGTTCTCGCGGATGACGACCATGTCGATCTCGCCGGCCTTCACGTTTTTAAGAGGACAGTCGACACCCTCGTAGAGCACGGCGGGCCTGATGTTTACGTACTGGTCGAAACCCTTGCGCATGGCCAGAAGCGGCTCGACGGCGATATGGTCCGGGGCCTTCGCCGCATCGCCGAGAGCGCCGAGGAGTATGGCGTCGAAGGGCATGAGGCGATCGAGATAGTCTTCGGGAGCGCATCTGCCGGTCGAGGCGTAAAGGCCGCTGTTCCAGTCGAAGAGCGTGAAATCGAAGGCGACGGGCAGGGCCTCGAGCACCTTGTGCGCCTCGGTGACAACCTCGGGACCGACCCCGTCTCCGGGATACAACGCGATTTTATATGACATTAAGCCGTCCTTTTGATTTTATTTTCGATTGTGGCACGGCGCCCGGTCGCGCCGTGTGCGACACTGTACGGCGCCGTCGCCGCATCTGTAAACAAAAAAATGGCACTGCCGGACGCCGACAAGCGATTGACAGAACGGATCGGCTTTGATCGAATGTTTCCCGTTAACGGAGGTGGGCAATGGGACTGGACTGGCTCTGGTGGAAGCACGGCGTGATCTATCAGATCTACCCGCGGAGCTTTTACGACTCCAACGGTGATGGGATCGGCGACCTTCCGGGCATCATCGAGAAGCTCGATTATCTCTCCGCGCTCGGTGTCGACGGCATCTGGCTCTCGCCCATCAATACATCGCCAATGTTCGACTTCGGCTACGACATCAGCGATTATCGCGGTATAGATCCGGTCTTCGGCACGCAAAAGGACTTCGATGTTTTTTTATCCGAGGCGCATCGCCGCGGAATCCGCGTTATCCTCGACCTCGTGATGAACCACACCTCCCATCTGCACCCGTGGTTCATCGAGTCCCGATCGTCGCGAGAGAATCCGAAGCGCGACTGGTATATATGGCACGACGGCAGAAAAGGACGGTATCCCAACAACTGGATGGGGTTCTTCGGGGGCCGGGCCTGGGAATGGGACGAAAGGACCCGTCAGTACTATATGCATTCGTTTCTCAAGGAGCAGCCCGACGTAAACTGGCGCAATCCGGCCTTACAGAAGGCGATGTTTGAAGAAGTCCGTCACTGGCTTGAGAGGGGAGTGGACGGATTCCGCCTCGACGTGGTGAACCTGTTCGTGAAGGATGAACTCTTCCGCGACAATCCGTTCACCATCGGTGCCTATCCGCGTCCGTACGACCTTCAGAAACACCTCTACGACCGCGACAGGCCGGAGCTGCACGATATGCTGATGGATTTCCGCAGGCTTCTCGATTCCTGCGATGAGCGAATGTCGGTGGGAGAGATCGTCGTTGAAGCTCCCGGCAATCCGGTTCTCGCGGCGGGGTGCCTCGGCGCCGACGCCGACGAGCTGCATCTTTCCTTCGACTTTTCCTTCATCAATCAGGACTGGAGCGCGCACGGTTTTCTGAAATGCATCGACGCGTGGGAAGACGCCGTTCCCGAAAAGGCCTGGCCGTGCAACGTTTTTAATAATCACGACCAGCCGCGCAGCCGCAGCCGCCATGGCGGGGGAACCGACGCTCCGGCGCGCGTCAAACTCATCGCGGCCATGCTGCTTACCCTGCGCGGCACACCATTCCTGTATTACGGCGAGGAGATCGGCATGAGCAACGGAAAAATCCCCCGCGCCGAACTTCAGGATCCGGTCGGGAAACGGTACTGGCCGTTTCATCCGGGACGCGATCCCGAGCGCACGCCCATGCAGTGGTCGGCCGAACCGAACGCCGGCTTTTCGAGCGGCAGGCCCTGGCTTCGCGTAAACGAGGACTACCGCAGGGTGAACGTTAAGCTGCAATCGGGCGACCAGGGCTCGGTGCTCGAATTTTACCGAAAACTCATTGCGCTGCGGAGGTCGAGCCCGGCTCTCTACCGGGGGGCCTGGGAGCGGGCGGGCGATGCCGCGAACGACGTTCTCTGTTATACGCGAACGCATGGAAGGGAAAAGATGTTCATAGCGCTCAATTTCGCCGCGTCGCCGCGCCGCATCCGCCCGGAGATCGGGGGGGCATGGCGCGTCGCTCTCTCCACCCACAAGTCCGTGGCGATCGAGTATCCGTCACTCGACGTGGGCCTCGCTCCGTACGAGGCGACGGTGCTTGAGCGGGTCGGTGCGTAGCGGGCTTCACCGCCGCGGCATTCAGCCGAAAAACAGCACGACGCCTGAAACGGCGAGAGCGGAGCCGACGATCTCGCGCAGCGTGACCTTCTCGCGAAAGATGAGTATCGCGGGCACGATGATGAGCACGGGGACTACCCCCATTATGGTCGAGGCGATGCCCGTCGCCGTGCGCTGGACCGCGAAGAGCGAAAACGAGACGCCGAGAAACGGGCCGAAGAAAGCCCCGAGCGTGGTGAGTGAAAGCGCCGGCCTGTTTTTAAGCCCCGAGACGACGCGGGGCCAGAAGCCCATCACGCTGAAGAGCACGACGAAGCCCGCCATTCCCGCCATCACCCTGATCTGTGTGGACGCGAACGGATCGTAGTCGGCCATACCGTACTTGCTGAGGATGAGTCCTCCGGCCTGTCCGAGCGCTCCTCCGAAGGCGAGAAGTATGCCGGGTATGGAGTGAGCGAACGTTAAGCGGCCGCCTCCCTCTTTCTTTTTAAGCACCACGAGGATGATTCCCGCTACCGTTATCGCCATCCCGGCCATGCCGCACACGGAGAGCGTCTCGCCGAGCGTCGCCCATCCGATGAGCGCCGTGATGGGCGGCACGAGCGCCATCATCAGCATCGATATGCGGGCGCCGACGACCACGAGCGCCCGGAAAAGCAGCAGATCGCCGATGCTGAAGCCGACCACTCCCGAAAGGGAGAGCCAGAACCATGCGTGCGCCGTTGCGTCGACGGGAAAGAGCGAACCGCGGGTAACGAGCGAAAAGGCCGCGTGGAACAGGAGGGCCAGAACGAGGCGGATGAAGTTGACCGCGAGCGAGCCCACGCGCTTGCCCGCCGCTTCAAACGACATGGCGGTCACGGTCCAGCACAGTGCGGTCAGAAGGGCGAAGAATTCGCCCGCATGGGCATACAGCATGGCAGTGCCTCGCGGATGGACGGTCTGTTAAGTGTATCAGCCGTACAATTTTAAGAATCTTATTCTACGGCCCGGCGTTTTCGCGGGGCTCTATTCGTGACGGCGGCATCTTCGGGCAGTACGAGAGGAGTGTCCGCGCGTTCAAGCGATTTCCATCCTCTTACGATGACCGCCGCCGCCATGGCGGCATACCATGCGGGCCGCCTGCCCGGGTGCGCCAGCCGAAGGAGGGCGTTCAGCACGACGAGGTCCATAACGCGCAGGCTCGTGGATTCCCCGTCGACGACGAGGCGCATGCGCTCGCCGAATCGAAGCGCTCTGGGGATGACGACGGCGCTGCCGGCCCCCCATCCAAGCTCCCGCACGGCAACGGCCCGCGTAAGGCTGACCGCGCCTTTGCGCACGATACCACGCGTAAAGGCGAGCCTGCGTTCCTGGAGTTTCAGGCGAACGACCGCACGATAGATGAACTCGATCATGCCGCGAGGAACGTCGCGCGTGAAGGCGCAGTTTCCCTTGCGCACGGTGAGCGCCTTGAAGCGGCGACGCGGTCCCTTCGTTTCGCGTCCCGACGGGATGAGCCCCCAGTGGTCGTACGGCTCGCGCCAGTCGAGCGCCACGACGACGGACTGTTGCGGGAATCTGTCCATGGCGCTATCGTGGTCCATGCCGGGGAGTTCGGCAAGCATATATTGGACTTGTTTCATAATCGTACGAATACCGGGTTTCCTCCCGCCGCGGACGGGGGAAACCCAATTGATTCCAGTTATGCAACAACTCTATGGTGAAGTGTGCGGGCGCGGGGAAACGATAGAGGCAAAAAATAGTTGACAATAAGATGAAGAAGTCTTATGTGTTCGAACACCATCGGGCTCGATGCTCCCCCCGCGTGTGCGGCGGTTTCCTCCCGCTCGCGCAAAGGGAAGTCCATCATTCACGATATTTTAAAAATCAGGCTGTCATGGAAAACGACCGTGCTCTCTCAAACAGCGCTCTATTCGATCCGTGTTATGGCATACATCGCGACCTTCGGCATGAAGAAACCGGTGCTCGCGAAGACGATCGGCGAGGAGATGGAGATACCGCTCAATTTTTTGTCCAAGATCGCGAACAGGCTCGTGCAGGCGGGGCTGCTGCATTCGGTACGCGGCAAAAACGGGGGCTTTGTGCTCGCGCGGCGCCCCGACGATATACGCCTCTGTGAGATCGTATCGCTCTTCATGAATCTCGGCGACATCAGGCAGTGCTTTCTGGGCCTGGACCGGTGCATGACCGGATGCACGATGCATGATAGATGGACATCGATAGTTGACCAGTTTCAGGCCCTCGTCAATGAAACGACGATTGACGAGGTGCTGAAGACCGGTGAGTGCCGGGAGGAAAAACCATCACGGAGGAGGAAGCCGCATGGGTGAACTTATTGATAACGCGAAAAAGAAGCGGGAAATTCTTAAAGACCTCATACGCAGACTGCACGGCGGCCAGGCGGAGAGCGAGGTGCGGAGCCAGTTGCAGCACCTGCTGGGAAGCATTCCCTACGACGACGTGGTCAAAGCGGAACAGGAGCTCATCAACGAGGGCCTTCCTACGGAGGAGGTTATCAAACTCTGCGATGTGCACTCATCCGTGTTGAAGGGAAGCATCGACCAGTCGGGCGCCAGGGACGCGCCGGACGGCCACCCGGTCCATACCTTCCGCCAGGAGAACATCGCGCTCAACTGGGAGGCGGGTGCGCTCGTCGCACTGTATGAAAAGGCGCCGGTCATCGGCCGCGACGCTGCAGTGGAGTACATCAATGAGCTGCGCGGGCACTTTAACGCGCTTATGGACGTCGACAAGCATTACCGGAGAAAGGAATACCTGCTCTTTCCGTTTCTCGAAAAGCACGATATAACGGGACCGCCCAAGGTGATGTGGGCCAAGCACGACGAGGCGCGGGCAATGTTGAAGAAAGCGCTTGCCGCCCTGGAGGCCGCCCTGAAAAGCCCGGAGAATCTGCCGGGGCTTGTCGAGGCGGAGCTCAAGCCGGCCTCGGATGCCGTGCTGGACATGATATACAAGGAGGAGCAGATACTCCTCCCCATGAGCCTTGACACGCTCGGCGAGGATGAATGGTACGAGGTTTACCGCCAGAGCGACGAGATCGGCTACTGCCTCTACGACCCGAAGACCAGGTGGAAACCGGCCGGGGTTTCGGTGGAAGCCATGGACGATGCGGCGGGTACCGGGAGCGGACGCATTCAGCTTCCCTCCGGAAGCTTCACGGTCAGGGAGCTCACCGCGCTCCTGAACACCCTTTCCGTCGATATCACCTTCGTCGACGCGGACGACACCGTACGCTATTTTTCACAGGGGAAGCACCGCATCTTCGATCGGACCCGCGCAATACTCGGACGCAAGGTCCAGCTCTGCCATCCACCGCACAGCGTGGACGTGGTCGAGCGAATACTCAAAGACTTCCGATCCGGCGCGGAGGACAGCGCGGCCTTCTGGATACGGATGAAGAAAAGATTCATCCATATTGAATACTTCGCGCTGCGTGACGAAGAGGGCGGCTACCTGGGTACTATGGAGGTCTCGCAGGACCTTACAGAAAAGCGCCGTCTTGAAGGCGAACAGCACCTTTTGAACTACAAATAGGGATCAGGAGAGGATGACTGACATGAACATCAACGTTAAAAACAATGTTTACTGGGTAGGGAAGGTCGACTGGGAGCTTCGGCGATTTCACGGAAGCGAATATTCGACCCACAGGGGTTCCACCTACAACTCGTACCTCGTCCGCGAGGAAAAGACTGCGCTCATCGACACCGTCTGGGCACCCTACGCGAAGGAATACGTCCGCGCGCTCGAAAAGACGATCGATCTTAAAAAGATCGATTTTATCATCGCCAATCACGGCGAGGTCGACCACAGCGGCGCGCTTCCGGCCATCGTGCACAGGCTTCCGGATACGCCGATCTACTGCACGGCCGCGGGAGTGAAGTCGCTCAAGGGGCAGTACCACGGTGACTGGAATTTCAGGGTCGTGAAGACGGGCGAGCGTCTGAGCCTCGGTTCGAAGGAGCTCGTCTTTATCGAGGCGCCGATGCTCCACTGGCCGGACAGCATGTTCTGCTATCTCACCGGCGATAATATTTTATTCAGCAACGACGCGTTCGGCCAGCACTACGCCACCGAACGGCTCTTCAACGACCTTGTGGACCAGGACGAGCTGTACGCCGAGAGCATAAAGTATTACGCGAACATCCTGACGCCCTTCAGCCCTCTCGTGGTAAAGAAGATCGAGGAGGTGCTCGCGCTCAATCTTCCACTCGACATGATCTGTACCAGCCATGGCGTTATCTGGAGGGATAATCCCGCCCAGGTCGTTCACCGCTACCTGGAGTGGGCGAAGAATTATCGCGAGAACCAGATCACCATCATCTACGATACCATGTGGAACGCCACGCGGGCGATGGCCGAGGCGATCGCGGCGGGTATACGCGCGGCCGACGGTGAAGTGGTGATCAAGCTCTATAACGTATCGAATACCGACAAGAACGATATCATCACCGAAGTCTTCAAGTCGAAAGCGATCCTTGTGGGGTCGCCCACGGTCAACCGGGGCGTGATGAGCTCGCTCGCGGGGCTCCTCGAGGAGATCCGCGGCCTGGGGTTCAAGGAAAAAAAGGCCGCCACCTTCGGGACCTACGGATGGAGCGGAGAGTCGGTAAAGATGCTGGAAGGCATGCTGAAGAACGCCGGCTTCGAGGTGAAGGAGGGGGGGCTTCGCGTTATGTGGAACCCTGACGATGCGGCGAGTGAACAGTGCCGTGATTTCGGCGGACGTCTTGCCGGAGAATTTGTCCGGTAGCGCCGGTTATTCCGCTCCCGGCCGGAAGCTCAATTTTCCCTCCGCGGAGGAGAATTCCTCTTGCGTTTGGCGCGTTCCCATCCGACCATAGCCGAAGCTTTGGGGCGGGAACGCGCCATTTTCATGTTTTAGGGGGGGGGATTCCTATGAAGGTACTCGATAAAAAGGTCGCCGTAATCACCGGCGCCGCGTCCGGTATCGGCCGCAGCCTCGCGCTCGGTCTGATGAAGGAGGGATGCTTTCTCGCGCTCGCCGACTACAATAAAAAGGGGCTCGATGAAACCGTCCGCCTGGTCAAGGACGCCGGGGGCGCCGCGATGTCGCAGGTCGTCGATGTCGCCGACCGGGCTCAGGTTGACCGCTTCGCCGCCGCGGTGATCAAAAAATACAAGCAGGCCGACATCGTCGTCAACAATGCGGGAGTAACGCTTTTCGGCAGGCTCGAGGACGTGAGCTACCGCGAGTTCGACTGGATTATGGGAATAAACCTCTGGGGCGTTGTGTACGGTACGCGTGCCTTCCTTCCCCATTTAAAAAACAGGCCCGAGGCGTGTGTGGTGAACCTTTCGAGCGCGTTCGGGCTTATCGGCGTGCCCTCGCAGACCACCTACTGCGCCACAAAGTTCGCGGTGAGGGGTTTTACCGAGTCGCTTCAGCGCGAGCTGAAAGACACCAGGGTCACCGCGATCTCGGTCCATCCGGGCGGGATCAAGACCAATATCGCGTTTAACGCGCGCTTCACCTCGGGTTTCGGAAAAGACGCCAACAAGAAATTCGCGAAGCGTTTTGACCGCATGGCGAGAACGACCGCCGACGAGGCGGCGAAGGCGATAATCGGCGCTATAAAAAGAAAGAAGCGGCGACTGCTCATCGGCGCGGATGCAAAGATCATCGATATCATCCAGCGCCTCTTTCCCTCAATGTACGGCAGGGTCATGGACGCACTGTACGGATAGGCTCCCGTGCACATCATCATAGCGATGCACGAAAGCTTTTGCTTTTTAAATTCCGTATTTTATCATCTTCCGCGTGGCGTTTACAACAGCCATTCCACCGGCAGCCGGCCGATGATTTTAATGGCGACGTTGCGCCAAAAACTTGCGCCCGGCTCATCCGTCAGCGGTGGTGCGGCGGGGGCGTCGGGTTCGATCCAGACCAAATCGTCTTTGCGCTTTTCGACCTGCCAGGCCATTCCACTGAGGCCGTTGTCGAAGGCCTGGTGCAAGCCTTCTGCCAGCCGTTCACTATCGATCAGCACGCCCATTTCGGTGTTGAGCTTTGCAGAGCGCGGATCAAAATTGAACGAGCCCACAAATATCCGCTGACCGTCTACCGCGAAGGTCTTGGCATGGAGACTTGCACCGGATAAGCCAAAGGAGCCCAGTCTGGTTGCGGGCGCATTGGGTGTGGCCTGTCGCCGGAGCTCAAAGAGTTCGACACCGCCTTCAAGAAGGCGCTTGCGCCGCTTGGCATATCCGGCATGGACCGGAAGCACGTCGGTGGCCTCCAGCGAATTGGTCAGAATCCGGACCAGAACGCCACGCTCTTTAAGGGCGGTAAAGGTTTTGACCCCTTCCACTCCCGGCACGAAGTAGGCTGAAACGCCGTCGAACCGCTGCTCGATTTTTCCAACAGCCTTCGCCATCAGACCGCTCAACAAATCTTCGCGCGGGATTGTGCCCTGCCCTTTCGCGGGGTCGTCACTAATTAGTGTTGTCCTCGTCCATTCCATATCCAGCGTGCCGCCGGCCAATCTGCCAACGATGTCCGAACGCTCGAGCACACCGCGATATTCCGTCATCTGCTCGGTACTGCTGAAGAAATCGAGCCCGGCGGCAATCGGGTCGTTTTTTCCGGCGCCCACCACAATCTGTTCTGCCGGATAAGCCGAAGGGCAGTTCCAGTAGAGATCGAAATCGTGTGAGATGGCCGGTACGATCTCACCCACGACCAATACATCCAGATCGACGAAAAAAGCAGCCTGTCCCGTACTGAAATACTCATCACCCACATTGCGTCCACCCACCACGCTGGCGCGCCCGTCAACGGTAAAGCTCTTGTTGTGCATGCGGCGATTGAGGCGAGAGAAATCGAAACTGTAGGACAGCATTTTGAAGAGGCGCAGTTTAAACGGATTCCACAGCCGCACCTCGACATTCGGGTGTGCCAGCAGCGCGGCGATTTCAGGATCCAGACCCGAAGTACCGTGGTCGTCCAGCAGAAGACGCACTCGCACGCCGCGATCGGCGGCCTGTTTCAGCCGGTCAAGCAGCAGATACCCGGTGAGATCCGCCCTCCAGATATAGTATTGTGCGTCGATGGCGGTGGTCGCCGCATCGGCCAAAAGCATTCGTGCGGCAAAGGCGTCTGCGCCGTTGGCAAGCGTTGCGATACCGGAGAGCCCCGGATGTTTCGCCATCATGCCGACGACGGATAGCGCCAGTGGGCCTTTTTCGGCAGGTGGCAGG
>JADFDB010000169.1 GCA_018263175.1 Spirochaetota bacterium | reverse complement strand
TTCGCGAGCTTCCGCGAATCATCGACGGGCACCATCATGTCACCGTCGCCGTGGAGTATGATAAAGCGCGCCGTGATGCCGGGATAGGACGGCAGGAGTTCCCTCGCGTTATCGTTGTAGCGCACATCCTCGGCCGAAAGCGACATCACCACCTTCGTCTGGAACATCATCTCTTTTCTCTTGTTTACATAGTCCGGAGTGAGGAGATCCATGTTGGGAGTGAAGGCCATGTGCACCATTTCCTTCATCATTGAGTCCCCGAGCATGGCCGCGCCGGCGGCGGCGAGCCCCCTGCCGACGAGAGGCAGCCTGTTCATGTACAGGATGAACATCACCTCCTCCGAAGGGTGGCTCACCCCGGCGAGGGAAACGTACCCCCGTATGTTCGCGGTTTTGCGTGCGGCCAGCGCGAGCGCGATACCGCCGCCATAGGAATGGCCCACCACCACGGCGTTCGCGAGTCCAAGTTTTTCGATGAGTTTTACGGCCGTGTCGGCGTTGGCCGCCAGGGTGTGGGGCGCGGCATTGTCGCTGCTGAACCCGAAGCCCGGCCGGTCGTAGGCGGTTACCCGGTACCTCGCCGCGAGCCTGTCGATAACGGGGTCCCAGTCCTCGATACTGCCCGGCAGTCCATGGATCAGCAGCACATCCCGGCCGGCGCCCTTCTGGACATACCGGATTTTCTCCCCGTCCAGGTCGAGGTAGCTCCCCGCGAATCCCGCCGGGATCCCGACGCGGTCGCGGCTCGCGATGCCGACGATGATGAGGAGGATGAAAATCGAAAAAATGCCGATGCCGGATATTTTTAACGCCTTTTTCATGGCGCACCACCCCCTGTGTTTTTGTCAAATACTGTGGAGACATTACGGCCGAATGTCAAGGGTTTCCCCGAAGGTGCGGAAACGCTGGTGCGTCTTCGGGGAAACCCTCCACGGCTCCCATGATGGTCATAGTTGTTCCTGTGCCATAAAGAGGCCTCGAAAACAGCGCCTTGCGGTTCTCAAAGCCCCCGGTGCGTCGCACCACCCCCGGAGGGGGTTTTCGTACGATGAAGCTCGATATCGGTGCCAGTCCGGTAACCCTTCCCGCCTGGAAAGGGCAGCGCGCATGGGGCGCGCTGGTTAACCTGTTGACATCGAAGCCTGAGCACTCATACAATTCGCATCAGCTATTTTTTCGCGGGATATCCTGAATGGCAAAGACCGTTACGCGCTGTCCATGGCCGGTCTACGATGACCCGGTATACCTGAAATACCACGACGAGGAGTGGGGAGTTCCCACCCGGGACGACCGGCTAATTTACGAATTCCTGGTGCTGGAGTCCTTCCAGGCGGGGCTCTCGTGGAGGACCATACTCCACAAGCGCGATAATTTCCGCAGGGCCTTTACCGGTTTCGATTACGAGAAGGTGGCACGCTTCGGCGGCAGGGACGTTGCGCGGCTGATGAACGATGCCGGCATCGTCAGGAACCGGGCCAAGATAGAGGCGGCGGTGAACAATGCAAGATGCTTCATTGCAGTCCGCAAGGAATTCGGGAGTTTCTCCGACTACATGTGGTCGTGGGTGGGCGGGAGGCCCATCGTCCATGCATTCCGCAAATTTAGTGATTTTCCTGTGTTTACCGATGAGGCCGTCGCCTGGGCAAAAGACCTGAAAAAGCGCGGCTTCAAGTTTCTCGGCCCCACGGTGATTTACTCACACATGCAGGCCGTGGGCATGGTCAACGATCACACCGTCGATTGCTTCCGGTACCGGGAGCTGGCGGGCAGGAAGGCGCGGTGAGGGCTTACCGTGGCAAGAGCGGCGTACGATGATGGATAATGACCGGATATATCCTTCGACTCATTGCATTAGTTACTGCATCGCAAATACTCGCCCGTTGCCATACCTTCCAGGGCACTTTCGATTGTGAGCTTGTCGAATCGGGGCTTTAATTTTTGAACGATAGAGAGAATGTCATCTTTATTGGTCGGTTTCCCCCTGGCTGCAAGGTCCCTGTCGACGAAAAGTATAGTCGCCCGCAGCTCAAGCTCACTTGCATTAAAATCACCAAATTCATCAACGACGCGGGAAATAGCTTTATCAACTTCTGACGAATGAATAAACTCGGCACCTTTTTCTATCAGCGCATCCGCACGTTCACCGGGCGAAATAACATAACCCGCGAATTCGGCAGAATAGTCTTCAACTACAACTCCGCCGATATGGGCTACAAGGTCCAGATCGTGATGCAACTGGGAAGAGAAAGGACCATAGTTATAAAATTCAAATTCGTACCCGGTAGGGATCCCGAAAAGATCGGTAAGCAAATATACTATCTTCTGTAAAGCGGTTTTGCCGAATTGCGAGCTCGTGGGTTCGAGCCGTCGGGCCAACTCCGTTATCAGCGCATATCTGTTCCAGGGAACAAGCGCGTACGAATCCATGCCACCCTCCGAATGCATCTACTTATTTGTTAATCGACATGAGCAAGCGATTCGCGTCGTCCTTTTTTTCCGGCGGTACATACAGTCTGGTCTGGTTGACCGCCGAAAGCCCCTTGACCACCGGCGAGAGGAACGACAGGGGCGTAAGTTTATCGGTTTTTGCGCCAGCTTCAGCAATAATCCTGATGTCCGACGCATCATGCTTATACCAGGAGTTTTCCGCCTTGTCAACAATTATTGCAAAATTACTTAATTTTTGTTTAGCTGCCTCGAGCTTTTCAAGATCAGATTGTTCGGGCCTTTCGGGAGTTTCAAAAATACGGCGATAATGCCGCCGGGTGAGCAAAATCCGTCCGTGCTCACCGGCATGCCCCTGTTTAACCAGTCCCATCACTTTGCAATCGTCCCAATCCAGGTACTTCTGGATCCCTTCCTCGGTTGGGGGCGGGAATTTGCCATTGTAATTCGTTTCAACCGATCCAGTTTTTTGTGTCAGCAGGCTTTTTATCGACTCCGCTATATGGTGATCGTAAACCCTGCGCGTATGCTGGAAGTACACCTGGGTAAACATCATATAGCGCGCGAGAATCAATGCTTCCGCCGCGTGCGCGCCGCTTTTCATTACCACGACCTGGGGAGAGCCCGATTCCTCATCAATGGCCACACTGAGTGTATGCAGTATCCTGTTCAAATCGTAGTGCCCGTACGCGACACCGATATGATGTGAGTCCCGCAACAGGTAATCGGCGCGATCGGCGTCAAGCTGACCGACAATCAGGTTACGCCACAGCAGTGATTTTCCGAGCGCGGTGCTGCCGTCGAGAAAATCGGCGATACCATCGGCGTTTATACCCATCTTAATCAATAGATGGTTTGAATTAATAAACCCGCTGAATCGATATCTGACGATTGCCGCCGAATAATTCTCGTGTTTATACACCTTCTTTGTTTTTTCATCGAAGCTCATCAGTTCTTCAGCCGCATGGGAGAAAGGCGCGTGCCCGATATCGTGCAGCAGCGCGGCAAGGCGCACGATCCGTTTGTCGCGTTGCAAGTCAGAGTCGGTAAAGTTAAGTTCGTTTTTTAAATAATCGGGTCTTCGATGAATTATATGCTCGAACATCTTCGTTGCGACATGCATGACTCCCAGCGAATGCTCAAAACGCGTATGCGTCGCCCCTGGATACACCATGTCGGTGCAACCGAGCTGCCTGATCCGCCGGAGCCTCTGAAAGTCGGGATGGTTGATAATATCGCGTTCGATTTCATCGATAACGATAAACCCATGGATCGGATCGCGTATTTCGTAGGTCATGGATAGGTTTCAATCCACAAAGAATTTACCGCAAAATACGTTGTGTAAAATCGCTTTATTATTTGGCGTATTCACATATACCACATAACCCATAATTTCACCCCCCCCTCAACCCTCAAGAAGCCTTTCCGCAATACCTGATTTATACTCAGCCTCCGTAAGGATAAGAAACTCTCTTCCATTACCGGTATAAACAAAGTAAACTATTTCATCAGGATTTACGCGCGTATCATTAAAGCCTTTCTTTTTGTACCAGGGTTTCAGCCGGCCGGGCGTCCCGAGGCATACCTTGTTTTCAAGGTCAGGTTTACTGAAATTCAATTCATAATCCTTACCGTCAGTATCTACTAGTATGATGGTATTAAAACGCGTTGGGTATCCGAATTTCTTATTATTGTTAACAGAATACTTAAAAAACCAGATGTCTCTGCGCAGCCAGCCCTCGGCGTCATAAAGGCTTAAATCATTTACTTTACCCTTGAAATTGTCGCCTTGAGTGGGCATATTTCCAGCAAGGTCCGTAATACTTTCTGTAGTTTTCGATTTTTCAGTTCGATCACTAAAAGGTTTTGTAA
>JADFDB010000168.1 GCA_018263175.1 Spirochaetota bacterium | reverse complement strand
GATCGGCCGCAGGAGGTCGAGCGTATTGATAATGCTCGCGGGCTTGAGATCGAAGACCTTTCGGATGCGTTTTACGATTTCATCTTCCGGGATCTTGCCGGTACCAAAGGTCTCCACCATCACGGAGACCGGTTCGGCGACGCCGATCGCGTAGGCGATCTGAACCTCGCAACGGTGCGCGAGGCCCGCGGCCACCACGTTCTTGGCGATATAGCGCCCCATGTAGGCCGCCGAACGGTCGACCTTGGAGGGGTCTTTGCCGGAAAAGGCGCCGCCGCCGTGGCGCCCCATGCCTCCGTAGGTGTCCACGATGATCTTGCGGCCGGTAAGCCCGGTATCGCCATGCGGACCGCCGACGACAAAGCGCCCGGTCGGATTGATGTATATCTTGGTGTTCTTGTCGATCAGGCTTTCGGGTATGACCTTCTTTATCACGGCATCGATCATGGACTGGCGGATCGTTTCATATTCGACGTCGGGTGAGTGCTGGGTGGAGATGACGACCGCGTCGATCATCGCGGGCTTTCCGTCGACGTAGCGCACCGTAACCTGCGACTTCGAATCCGGCCGCACGAACGCGAGCTCGCCGCTCTTGCGGCATTCGGCAAGCTTTTTCACGAGGCTGTTCGCGTACCATATCGGCATGGGCATGAGATCCTCGGTCTCCGCCACGGCGTACCCGAACATCATCCCCTGGTCGCCCGCGCCCTGCTCCTTGAACAGCCCCTGCCCCTCGGTGACGCCCTGGGAGATGTCGGGCGACTGGGAATGCACATATACATCGACCTCGCAGTTGGCGGTGTCGAAACCGATTTCCGGGTCGGTATAGCCGATTCCTTCGATCACCTCGAGCGCGACCTTTTTATAATCGATCGAGGTTTTCGAGGTGATTTCGCCCGATACGACGATCCTGTTGGTCGTAACGAGGGTCTCGCAGGCGACCCGCGAAAACTTGTCACCCCTGAGGTGTTCGTCGAGCACCGCGTCCGATATCTGGTCCGAACATTTGTCCGGGTGCCCCTCGGAAACGGACTCCGATGTGAAAAGGTAGCTCTTTTCCGCCATTATAATCCCCTTTAATCGATAATCACAAAAAGATGAAACCCGCGACCCGCCGCAGGCTCCATCGTGTGTACGAATTTTTCAGCACCCGGCTGAAGGTCCGGGGCTCTCGCCTTTTATTTCTTCCAGTGAATACACTCGGCGGGACAACTGTCGATGACCTCTTGAATCTTGTCCTCGGAAGCGCCTGTCGGATTATGCACGACGCTGACTCCGTCGGACGTCATCTCAAAAACCTCGGGCAGCGTATCCACACAGAGTTCGCACCCGGTGCATTCGCTCTCATCAACGTACACTTCTTTGGCCATATCGACCTCCTTAGACTGATATCGTTGTAACACATTGTAGCACTCAGGACGCCTGGGGCGCCTTTTATTTCTTTACAGGCGCTCCGGCCGGGGCGGCGGGCGCCGGGGCCTTCTCTTCTATAACACCCGATGTCTTCGCGCCTTCGTCCAGAAGGTCTTTTTCAATGGCCTTGTTGCGGTAGGACTCGATAATCGACAGCCCCAGGGAGCCCGTCATAAAAAGCGCAACCATAACGGCCGTCGCCTTGGTAATGACATCCGCGGTCGACGAGCCGAAAGCCGACTGGCTGGACCCGCCGAGAATCCCCATGCCGGCGCTTTTGTCCGACTGCAAAAGGATAATAATCACGAGAAGCACGCAGAGTATTGCGAACAATACCGTGCCGATGGTCATAAATACGCCCATAAAAATTCACCTCAGGTTTAATGCGGCCGCGTCTCCGGCGTTCACCCTTTACGACAGGGCCCCACGGATGTAAAGGATTTTTTCCACAGAGCACGGGATTATTTGGCACCCGCCGGGCCACAGCCGTGAAAACGGCCCCGGAGGGCCCGGAAATCGCCGCATCCGTGCGGCCCCCCTGCGATCTCAGGATACGCGCGCGATGTCGAGAAACGAGGCGGCCTTCAGCGACGCCCCCCCCACCAGCGCACCGTCGATATCCTCCATGGCTAAAAGTCCGGCCACATTATCGGGTTTAACCGAACCGCCGTACAATAGCGGCATTGCATCGGCCACGCCCCCGCCGAACATCCCCCGGACCACACCGCGGATATACCGGTGCATGGACTGGGCGATCTCGGGCGTGGCGACCTTTCCGGTTCCGATCGCCCATACCGGCTCGTAGGCGATGACGGCCGAGGCGGCCTCTTCCTTCGACAGCCCCTCGAATGCCTTTTCAGTCTGTATGCGCACCACGTCTTCGGAGCGGCCCGCCTCGCGCTCCTCGAGCAGCTCGCCGACGCACACCATCGGGGAAAGCCCTTCGGCAAGCGCGGCGCGCAGTTTTTTGTGTACATCGTCGTCGGTCTCGTGGAAAACGTGACGCCGCTCCGAGTGCCCGATGAGTATCCACCGGGCCCCGGCGTCCCTGACCATGGACGGCGAAATCTCCCCGGTGAAGGCCCCCTCCTTCTCGAAATACATGTTCTGCGCGCCGACGGCGACGGGGCCTCCCGCGCAGAGCGCGGCGAGCTCGCGCAGGTGTACCGCCGGCGTGAAGACGATCACCTCGCGCCCGGATGAGCTTCCGAGCCCCTCGATTATCCCGCGCGCGAGCGCGAGCGCCTCCTCGCGCACGGTGTACATCTTCCAGTTTCCGGCGAAAATAGCTCTTCGTGCCATAGTGGTACCGATCGTCCGTCCTTATTTCATCACGTACTTCACGAGGTCGACCACGCGCTTCGAATAGCCCCACTCGTTGTCGTACCACGAAAGCACCTTGACCAGCGTACCGTCGACCGTGAAGACCGACTGGCCGTCGACGATCGAGGAATGCGGATTACCCAGAAAATCCACCGACACCAGCGGCTCCATGGAGACGTCGAGGTAGCCCTTCAGCTTGCCGTTCGCCGCCGCCTTGAGCGCGGCGAGCACGTCCTCCTTCGATGTCGATTTCTTGACCGTGCAGACGAAATCGACCAGCGATACGTTGGGGGTGGGAACGCGGACCGCGAGCCCGTCGAGCTTGCCTTTGAGCTCGGGGATGACGAGCGTCACCGCCTTCGCCGCGCCCGTGGTCGTCGGGATCATGGAGAGCGCCGCCGCGCGCGCCCTGCGCAGGTCCTTGTGCGGAAAGTCGAGTATGCGCTGGTCGTTGGTATAGGAGTGTATGGTCGTCATGAGGCCCTTTTCGATACCGAAGGAATCATGGAGCACCTTCACGACGGGGGCCAGGCAGTTCGTGGTGCAGGACGCGTTCGATATGACGTGATGCTCGGCCGCCCGGTACTTGTCCTCGTTGACCCCGAGCACGATCGTGATGTCCTCTCCCTTGGCCGGCGCGCTGATGACGACCTTTTTGGCCCCGGCCTCCATATGCGCAACGGCCTTCGACTTCTCGGTGAACTTGCCCGTGGATTCTATGACCACCTCGACGCCGTCCGCCTTCCAGGGCAGGAGCCCGGGCTCCTTCTCGGAATGAATGCGTATCTTTTTGCCATCCACGACGATCTCGTTTTCGGTATGCGAAACCTCTCCTTTAAAGATGCCGAAGATCGAGTCATACTTGAAAAGATGCGCGAGCGTGGCCGCGTCGGTGAGGTCGTTGATTCCCATCACCTCGATGTCGCCGTAAAGCCCCTTTTCCTGCATGATGATGCGCAGGATGTTTCTGCCTATTCTTCCAAAACCGTTTATGCCAATTTTTATGCTCATCACTTCGCCTCTCTGGTTAGTTTGTAATTGCCTCGGGGCATCGGCCGAACGCCCGCACGCCGCCATAGCGACCGCCCGATAACACGGACGATGGGAACAAGATCTAAAAATATATCACCGAATGGACGGCGTGTCAAGCATTAAGGCCGTCGATAAATTCCCCGATGTGACGGTTTACCTCCTCGTGCCGCTCGAAGTACGGCATGTGGCCCTCGCCCTCGTACACTTCCATGCGCGCGCCGGGAATCCCCTCCGCAAGCGCCCCGGACACCTCGCGGGGCACCATTTTGTCTCGGGCGCAGGCGAGGACGATCGACGGTACGGCGACAGTTTTTAACATATCCGTGTAATCGAACGATGCGCAGATGCGGAAATCGTTCTTCACCAGTGCCGCATCGAGCGACTGCGCCTCTTTCAGCACCGTGCGGCGCACCTCCTCGGGGAGGGCCCTGCTGTATGAAAGCTTTACGAGGAACTCGCAAAATACCCCGTAATCCCTGTCGAGAAAATCGAATACGAGATCCGACACGGGAAGCATCGCCCCGGTGCTGAGAAAAATCAGGCCGGCCACCTTCTCCGGAAATGAGCGGTACGCCTCCAGGATGACACCGCCCCCCATTGAATGCCCGGCGAGAACGCAGCGCTCCATTTTCTCGGCCTCTATT
>JADFDB010000167.1 GCA_018263175.1 Spirochaetota bacterium | reverse complement strand
CTTGAGCAGCATCCCGATGAGAAAGCTCACGAGCGACACGCCGCCGGAGAGCAGCGCCATCTCGGTGAAGCGCGCATGGAATGACTCGTCCTTTACCACGGAATAGTAATAGTTGAAGATCGCGATGATGCCGATTGCGCAGACGAACATGATGGAGAGTGAAAGGTAGCGGTTGCTCGAAAGCAGGTACGGGGCCACGAGCACGGCCACCGTGAGGATGTAGGCGATTCCCGTATAGACCGAGGCCTTCACCGCGCTGTTGTCGCTTCCCTCGGCCTTGGTCGACAGGTACTCGGATGCGGCCATGGAGAGTGCCGCCGATATTCCGGTAATAAGGCCGATGATCCCGATGAGGCGGGGATTGGCGAGCGCGAAGGTGAAACCCACGAGCGCCCCCGTAAGCTCCACCAGCGCGTCGTTGAGGCCGAGGACCACCGAGCCCATATAATTGAGCTTTTCCTCGCGCAGCATGCCTATGAGCTTATACTCGTGCTTCTTCTCATCCTTTGCGATCGCCGCGATTTCCGGATATCTCTTCCCATACGACGAGTACTGCGTGACCGCGCGCGTTTCGCCGCGCTCCAGGAGCTTGAGCGCGAAGGTGGGCCCCAGTATCCTCGCGGCGAGGATGATCCTGTATATGGCGAGACGGCCCGCCCGCACGTCGGTCCCGGTGTAGCCCTTGAGCAGGGCGTAATGGCGCTTCTCCTCTTTCGCGAGCTGTGCCAGAACCTTTGCGTTGGGGTCGTCCGATTTCGGTCCGAGCAGTCTTGAATAAATGGCGACAGCCTCCGCCTCGGAGCGCTGCATGGCCAGAAAATCATTCATTTCGGCCGGTGGTATCTTTTTATGAGCGCGTGATTTCATGGTATTCCCTCACCCGGGGTGTGCTTCGCGGACGATCTTTATCATCGCCGCTGCCGCGGCGTCAGGAGCACGGCAGGGGTGCGTTCCATTATGATGCGGCCGGATATGCGCGGATTGCAAGAAGATTATTCAAGGCGCCAACCGGTAAATGCTTGCGGGTGCCGGAACCATTTCTTAGCCTGCATCCATAAACGAACGAAGCGTCTCCGTCGTTGCTCACTCCGTCGTATGCCGCTTGATTAGCAGCCGCGGGCCGTGGTGGTGGACCGTCGGAGCGCATTCCTCGGGAAACCCGTGGGGCGGAGCGTAGTCCTTCAGCACATAGCCGAGCTGTGCCCTGCTGTCCACGCCGAGCTTGTTGAAGATGCTCGTGACATGGGTCTTTACCGTGCGCTCGGCCATCCCCAGCGCCGTTCCGGTTTCCGCGTTGGACCTGCCGGCCAGCAGGTGCTGGATTACCTCCATTTCGCGCCCGGTCACCCGGTGGCATGTTCTGAGCGTCTCCAGCCCCTCCACCTTTCGGCCGATTACCATCATGCCGAGAAGATCGTCGAAACCGTCAGTAACGCGGGATATCCTGATGTCGTAAAACACGGGGTCAGGGTCGGCCCCCTGGAATTGCACCCTGACGACGACACGGTCCCTGCCGCCGGAGAGTACTTCCGCGAGCGCCTCATCGGCCCAGTCCTGCCCGGCTATCAGGTCGGCGAAAGGCCGCCCCTTCAGGCTCTCCGGCGATGTTCCGAGCATCGCTCCCGCTGCCCGGTTTGCCATTGTCACCCTGCGGTCCATGTCCAAGAGCAGGAGCGGTTCCTCGATACAGCCGACGATCTCCTCGCTGAGATGCGCGCTGGTAATGGAAAGAAGCCTGTAGCGCGCAATTGCCCAAGCGATGCCGGAGGTCCAGACGAGGAACACGATCGGAGCGAGCCCGCGGGAGCGGTAAAGGCCGAGAAGCGGCAGGAGCTCGGCCTCCAGCAGGCCGAGGGACAGGGTGATCGCGAGGGCGCCGAGCATCGTCCGTGCCTGGAGCTTTTCCCTCAGGGAAGCGGTGCGCCGACGCCACCGGACAAGGAGCAGCACAACCCCGAGGAAACAGAAGAAGAAATAGACCATGTAAAGCCAGTAAAACCAGGTACCGGAGGTGAACATGAAAGTCCAGAATTCGCCGTGCCGCTCGATGATTTGGATGAATGAGGTACCGGTTAGAAAACCGGCCACCAGGACGAGCGCGGGCAGATACAGCGCGGGAAGCAGCAACGCGCGCCTGCGGGCCGCTCCGGTGAATTCCAGAAAAAAATGGAGGGTGAGAGGATAATAGGCAATGTAGAAGGGGGACCCGACCCGGTACCATAGCATGAAGGTTTCGTGGTCGGGAGCGGAAAACAGAATCACGCCGATGAAGCACCAAACAGCCTGCAGGAAGACCATGCCGAAGAAAAGCGCGCGCAGGCGCGAGTGGGGGCCGCTCGACCATACGTAAAAGCCGAGGAGCAGGTTAGCCGCGCAGGCGAATGCTGCGATCAGTGACAGTATGTTCAGCATCATCCCCTCTCACCGCATTCGTCATATCGCGGAGGAACAGCGCATACCTATGTATTGATCAGAACCGGTGGAATGTCAAGAATTTAGCAGGCTAAAGCCCGACCGCGGAAACCGCCTTTCAGCGCGGTATTTTCGCTAAAAAAGCCCTTCTAGTACTTTCGTACGATGCGCGTGAGAGGCGGAAACCGGTATAGTTACCGCGGAAAGAGAGAACCGGGCCCCATTGCCCGGATGCGGGCGGGATCGGCAACATGCCCGATGCGGACCTGGTGGATGTGAGTTTCGTTACGGTCGTGGAGCGTGGCCAGAAGAACGGTATTCTATCTAAAGGGATACTCTGACGGTGCGGAGTATATTGCAACATTCAGATTAGGAGCAATTACAGGATCATGAAAAAAGCACTCTTCACGCCCGTGTTACTGCTGCCTGTGTTCCTGGCACACTTCCTGTTAACTCCCGCCAGCGGCGGTGTGTTCCTTCCTCAAAAAAATCCTGAAACCGGCAAAGCGGTCATTTCGGTTGTCAGGTTCGAAGACCGTTCAATCGGCACGAAGCAATACGAGCCGTGGCGCATGGGGATTCCCGATATGATCATGGAATCCCTCGGCGTCGTGCCTGCGTTCAAGGTGATATCCCGTGAATACATGATAAACAGGGTGCTGAAAGAGCAGGAATTTCAACTGCTCGGCGCGACCGACCCCGCAAGCGCAGTGAAGCTTGGCAATCTGTTGAACGCGCGCTACATGGTAATAGGATCGTTCGCTGTTTTTAAAAACACCCTGCACATCAACGCAAAGGTATTGTGCGTGGAAACCGGTGAACTTCGCTACCAGGTCTCATCGCGGGGTCAGGTGGATAATTTCTTCGAATTACAGAATAAAATCGCCCTCGATATCACCGCCGGTCTCGAACACTCCCTGAATGAAGAGACGAAGCAGAAAGTGATGGCGCGGGTTGACACCAGGATCGTAAACGCCTCGCTCGCCAACTACCGGGGGGAGGAAAAGGTTGAAAAGATCACCGTGCTCGAAACGGTTAAGAAGGACAAAGACGATCGTAAAACGATCACGGAGCTGAAAAAAGAAGCGAAGCAAAACTTCAAAGAGGCGCTGGGATACGACAGCGGCTACCAGAAGGCGAAGGAGAATCTCGGCAAACTGGGGCTCGGCGTACCGATGACGCTCTGATACGGCCTGCCATCTGCTATGCCCGCTTCCGACGGAAAATAAAAACACTACAGGGAGGGTTCCATGCTTTCAAAAACTGCGCGAACGATTGTTTTTTCGATGCTGTTCGTATTTTTCGCCGGTGCCGCACACGCGGGCACACTGATGGTGGGGCTGAAGGGATGGTATGCCTTCTGGAATGGAACGCCAAACAGGTTCGCGGAAATAGTGGATGATGCCGTCGATGAAGGAATAGAAAACGTATTGTCAGCTCCCCCCTTTAACAGCACAACAGTAAATAGCGATACAAACAGCAGTAAGGAGGTGGGCACCGGATTCCTCGCGGGACCGGTTATGGCCTATCAGACCGATGATCGCATGTGGGCATTCAGTCTTGCGTTTATGTACCTTAGCGTATTTACGTATGAAACAACATCAATGGGAAGTTTAACGGCTACTGATATTGGAATAGCAAATGGCGTAAACGATCTTGATTATTCCATCGAGTTACGGAGACGGGAGATTGATATTGCCGTTTCTCGAAGCATTTTGCCCTGGCTGAAAGTATATGGCGGGTATAAATACCAGCGATTGGAGAATAAAATAGATGTCAGCGGTACCGTGTTAGGGAGTCCAGTCGGGCCGGTTATCGGTACCGTCGACTCCGATGTTGAAATAACGATTTATTCCCATATCCCTACCGCCGGGCTCGGTTTTGTAGTGCCGCTTTCGGGAAAATCTTTTTTTGGTCTTCAAACTGGAGTGATTTATATAATGCCCGAATTTGAATCAGAAGTTACCAACAACAATACCGGGGTGGTGAACAAGGAATCATCGAGTTTTAAAAACAAATTGGGGGTAAATATCGAAGCCAGTATTTCCTTTCTGGCACAGGAAAAAATTATGTTTCAGATCGGGTACCGCTACCAGGGAGTGAA
>JADFDB010000166.1 GCA_018263175.1 Spirochaetota bacterium | reverse complement strand
TACGAACGCCGTGCTCCTCCTGCACGCTCTTTCGGGCTCCGCGCACGCGGCCGGATATCACAGCAACGACGACCTCGATCCGGGCTGGTGGGACCTCTATGTCGGTCCCGGGAAGACCTTCGATACGGACAAGTATTTCATTATATGCTCCAACGTAATCGGCGGATGCGCGGGCTCGACCGGGCCCGCCTCCATCGACCCTGCAACGGGAAAGGAATACGGGCTGAACTTCCCGATCGTGACGATACAGGACATGGTGAACGCGCAGTACCATCTGGTGCGGTATCTCGGGATAGAGCGGCTGCTCGCCGTGGCGGGCGGCTCGATGGGAGGCATGCAGGCGCTCCAGTGGTGCATTTCGTATCCCGATATGGTCGCCTCGGCGATTCCCCTGGCGAGCTCCGCTTCGCTTTCGGCGCAGGGGATCGCGTTCAATGAAGTCGGGCGCCAGGCGATCTTTCGCGATCCGAACTGGCGAGGCGGCGACTATTACGAACAAAAAAAGCCCGAGGCCGGCCTGGGGCTCGCGCGCATGATCGGCCACATCACCTACATGAGCGAACAGCTCATGCACGAGAAGTTCGGACGAAGGCTGCAGAACGCCGACCTGTTCGGTTTCAACTTCGAGTCCGAGTTCATGGTGGAGTCGTACCTGCACCACCAGGGAATAAAGTTCGTTAACCGCTTCGACGCGAACTCGTACCTGTACATCACCAAGGCGATCGATTACTTCGACCTGAAGGCCGATTACGGCAGTCTCGCCGCGGCCTTCGAGCCGGTGACGGCCGATTTCCTGATAATCAGCTATACCTCTGACTGGCTCTATCCGAGCGAGCAGTCGCGGGAGATCGTGCGGGCACTTCGTGCGTGCGGCAAGCATGTCGGGTATACCGAGATCGATTCGGACACCGGGCACGACACCTTCCTGCTCGACGACAGGCAGACGCAGCGCAATATCGCGAATTTTTTGAGGAGCCAGTTTGAAAAACACGGCTGATCACGGCGCCGAAACCCGCGCGGGCTATGACATCATAATCGAGGAGGTCCCCGAGTACTCGCGCGTACTCGATCTTGGTTGCGGCGACGGGGTGCTGCTCAGCGCGCTCCAGCGCGTCAGGAAGATCGACGGATATGGCGTCGAGCTCTCGGCCGAGGGCGTGAGCATGTGCCTGGAGAAGGGCCTGTATTGCTACCAGGGAGACATCGACGACGGGCTTGCCGATTACAAGAGCAACTCGTTCGATTACGTTATCCTGAGCCAGACTTTGCAGAGCACGAAGAAACCGGAATACGTGCTGGCGGAGATCATGCGTATCGGGAAAAACGCGATCATAAGCTTTCCGAATTTCGGTTATTATCACATCCGTCTGCAGCTCCTCTGCAAGGGCACCATGCCGCAGAACAGGCTTTTGCCGTACGAGTGGTACGAGTCGCCGAACATCCACCTTCTCACCATACGCGATTTCCTGCGCTACTGCAGGGAGCACCGGTACCCGGTCAAGAAACAGCGGCACTTCAACCTTGGAGAGGGGGGCGTGTCGCTTCCGGCCGCGGTCGCGGCCAATCTGTTCGCGCAGTACGGCATGTTTGTCCTCGACGGCGAAAAATTTACCGGCGCCTCCTGATCGGGCCATGCCTCCGTTTAAGGTGATATCGCGGTACAGGCCCTCCGGCGACCAGGAGCGGGCGATCGACCTCCTGACGGAGGGCATCGAGGAGGGCTTGAAATACCAGACCCTCCTCGGCGTCACGGGTTCGGGCAAGACCTTCACGATGGCGAAGGTGATGGAGCGGGTGCAGAAACCGGCGCTGGTGCTCACGCACAACAAGACCCTCGCGGCCCAGCTCTACCGCGAGTTCAAGGAGTTCTTTCCCGGCAACGCGGTCGAGTACTTCGTGTCGTACTACGATTATTACCAGCCTGAGGCCTACGTGGCGTCCCAGGACCTCTATATAGAAAAGGACGCCTCGATCAACGACGAGATCGACCGTCTGCGTTTGAAGGCGACATCGTCGATTCTCACGCGCGACGACGTCATCGTGGTGTCCTCCGTCTCGTGCATCTACGGCCTTGGAAGCCCCGATGATTTCGAGAAGCTGCACGTTCCCCTGCGCGTCGGCTCCGACTTCGGCCGCGACGAACTGCTCCGTCGCCTAGTGGCCATTCACTACGCGCGCAACGACATCTCCTTCACGCGGGGGACCTTCAGGGTCCGTGGCGATATGGTCGAGATTTTCCCGGCGTATCTGCAGGAGTCGGTGCGCGTGGAGTTTTTCGGCGACGAGATCGAGGCCATTCACCGTACCGACCCGCTCACCGGGAAGAAGATCGAAAAGATCGACGGCACCTACATCTACCCGGCCAAGCACTTCGTCTCCACGGGCGATGAGATGAAGCTCACCGTGCGGATGATCGAGGAGGAGCTCGCCGACCGCCTCGAGCGCCTCCGCTCCGAGGGCAGGCTGCTCGAGGCCCAGCGGCTCGAAAGCCGCACGCGCTACGACATGGAGATGCTCCTCGAGATGGGCTACTGTTCGGGCGTCGAAAACTACTCGCGCATCATCGGGCGCAGGGCCGCGGGTGAACCGCCGCCGACGCTCCTGAATTATTTCAGGGGCAACTTCATGCTCTTCGTGGACGAGTCGCACGTCACCCTGCCGCAGGTGCGCGGCATGTTCGAGGGGGACCGCTCCCGGAAGACGAACCTCGTGGAATACGGCTTCCGCCTGCCGTCCGCGCTCGACAACCGGCCGCTCTATTTCGAGGAGTTCGAGCGCATTATCGACCGTGCGGTCTTCGTCTCCGCCACGCCCGCGGACTACGAGCTCTCCGTAAGCTCGCGGGTTGTGGAGCAGGTAATACGGCCCACCGGGCTCATCGATCCTGCGATCGAGGTGCGCCCGGCGAAAAACCAGGTCGACGACCTGATCGGCGAGGTGCGCGCCCGCGCGGAGCGGAACGAGCGCGTGCTGGTGACCACGCTCACGAAGAAGATGAGCGAGGACCTCACCGCATACCTTGAAAGTGCCGGGATCCGCGCCAAGTATCTCCATTCCGAGATCGAGACCATCGAGCGCGTCGAAATCATCCGCGACCTCAGGAAAGGGGAGTTCGACTGCCTCGTGGGGATCAACCTGCTCCGCGAGGGACTCGACCTCCCGGAGGTGTCGCTGGTCGCCATCCTCGACGCCGACAAGGAGGGCTTTTTGCGCTCGGCCCGCTCGCTGATACAGACCGCGGGACGCGCGGCGCGCAATCTGGCCGGCATGGTGATCATGTACGCTGAAAAGATAACGCCCTCGATGCAAACGGCGATAGACGAGACGAACCGCCGGCGGGAGATCCAGGACCGCTACAATGTCGAGCACAACATCACCCCCACCTCGATCTCGAAGGATATTGTAGACATTATAGAACGGGAATACCGCAGCGACGACGAGTACGCCTCGTACGTTGCCGAGTACAAAAACGCCTACCGTACCTCAAACCCCGGTACGCTCAGGAAGCTCATAGAAACCATCCGCGCCGACATGCTGGAGGCCGCGACGAGTCTCGAATTCGAGAAGGCGGCCGTGCTTCGCGACCAGATGATGGAGGCCGAGAAAAAACTCTCACTGCTCGAAAAGGCCGAAAAATGACACGAATGCCGAACGAAAGCGACATCATCGGGATAATCGACGCCGCGCTGCGGGAGGACATCGGAGACGGCGATGTAACCTCGAGTGCCATCTTTACGGGCGCGGAGCGCTCCACCGCGCGCGTTGTCGCCAAGGAGGACGGAGTGTTTTGCGGCGAAGGTGTCGTCAGGCTGGTGTACCGGCGCGTGCATGATGAGGTGCGCGTTGCGGCGGTTAAAGGCGACGGCGAGGCGATCGCCCGCGGCGAAACGGCCTTCATGCTTTCGGGGCCGACGGCGGCGCTGCTCACCGGGGAGCGGACGGCCCTCAACTTCGCGCAGCGCATGTCGGGCATAGCGACAGGAACCCGCCGGGCGCTGGAGCTCGTCGCGGGGACGGCCATACGCATACTCGATACGCGGAAAACCGCGCCGGGACTGCGCCTTCTCGACAAGTACGCGGTCGCGGCGGGCGGCGGCACCAACCATCGCATGGGCCTGTTCGACATGGTGATGATAAAGGACAATCACATACGGGCGGCGGGAGGCATCGCCGAAGCGGTCGGGCGCGTGCGCTCGGCCTACGGCGCGCGCTTAAGGCTCGAGGTCGAGGTGACCACGGCGGCCGGGGCGCGCGAAGCGGCCGATTCGGGCGCGGACATCATCATGCTCGACAACATGGACCGGGAGCTCATGCGCGAGGCGATAGCCGTCATCGGCGGCCGCGCGAAGATAGAGGTCTCGGGCAACATGGACGAGACGCGCATCCGGGAGGTCGCCGATCTCGCCATCGATTTCATATCGATCGGTGCGCTCACTCATTCGGTGAAGGCGTTCGATCTTTCGATGTGCTTCGAGTAAACGGCGGGCCTGTTCCCTCTTTATCTTCAGCGTTGTGCAGGCGTGGAAAAATCCGTATCGATGATTGAAGGGAAGCGCCTCCTCGTTTCCC
>JADFDB010000165.1 GCA_018263175.1 Spirochaetota bacterium | reverse complement strand
ATTCGTAATGAGCAGCCCCGAACGCTTTATGTTGATGGGTGCGGTCGATCCCCACAAAGGTATGAAGGCCGTGCGCCAGATCGAACATCTCGCGAAAACCATGAACATGAAGTGCCTCTGCCTCGAGCCGTGGCTGCACAAGATCAACAGTAACGACAAGCTGTATTATCCCATCTACGCGAAGTGCGTGGAGCTCGACATGCCGGTGTGGATACACACCTCGCTGAACTTCGTGCCGCAGCTCCCGATGGACTTCGGGCGCCCCATCTATCTGGATGAAGTGGCCGGGCATTTCCCCGATCTCAAGATCATCGCGGGGCACGGTGGCTGGCCGTGGGTGCCGGAGATGATGGCGGTGCTCTGGCGCCACGAAAACGTGTACACGGACATCGCGGCGATCAACCCGCGGTACCTCGCCGCCGACGGTTCGGGATGGGACACGCTCATGCGCTACGGTAATACCCTCCTCAGGGAGAAAATACTCTTCGCGACCGCGTGGCCGGCCCAGGACTTCAAGACCGGAGTGAAGGAGGTCATGGCCCTGCCGCTCAAGGACGAGGTAAAGGCGCTGTGGCTTCGTGGAAACGCGAAACGACTGTTGAAGATTTAGCCTGTGACCATAAAGACGGGGCGATCGAATGAAGCGCGGAAACAAATTGTTTTACGGCCGGCGGGTTGTGGCTTGTCGGCCGGAACGAAAGCGTGACGCGGGCATAAACCCTTCATGCCGTTATAAAATTACCAGCGAGGAATGCAGATGAAAAGATCAATGATCGGCGTGGCGGTAATGACCGCGATGATATGTATATCGACGGTGGATGCGTTTTCGGCCCCGCAGAAGCAGGAATACCGCCATGTGGTGGCGCTCGGCGCCGACCGTTCGTGGAGCGAGGGTGATGACAGCCTTGGGCCCATCATCGCGTATTACTACTTTAAGGAAGACTTTGTCAACCCGAACCTCTATGCGCAGTTTACGTTAACGACCACCGATACCTTCTTCAAGTTCGGATGGCGCAGTGATACCGTGGATGTGGGGATCCAGCCCATGCTCCAGCACTTCTGGTATGGAGGATATTCGGCCTACGACAGGGGCGATTCCGACGAGACGCGGCGTTTTTACGGTAACGGCGCCGGCGGTATCGCGTATCTCAAGTATTTTCCGGTAAGCGCCCTTTCGGCCACCGTGGCGTATCGCGGCGACTACCATTTCTATACGGACATGGAGGAAACCGAAATCGATCTTCCCAACGCGCACTGGGAGAATATGGGCAGCGTCGAGCTTGCGCTCAACACGGTTAAGGAGACGAATCTCGGAAGGATAAAGCACGGCGTGCTCGCAAAGGCGCGCTACGAGCATGCGCGAAGGGTCGGTTACGGCACTTTCGAGGATACCGCGGCGATCGAGGATTCGCGCGAGGATATCGCGAACAAGCTGTATTTCACCTTCGGTGCCTATTACAATCTGCCCGGCGACTTCACCCTGCTTCTCGACGTGGTGGGAGGGGTGCAGTACGGCGTGGACCGGAACAACGCCGAGAAGATCGGATATTTCTGTGCCGACCACGCCGTCGTACCGGGCTATTATGCCGCCGAGTTCTACCACGACCGCTACGCCGTTGCGGGGGCGCAGATCGGGATTCCGATAAAGCCGTGGGACACGCGCATACAGCCCGGCTATTACGTGCTCTACATGCCCGAGCACAACCATGTCGTCGGTGTCCAGGACTATCCGCGCACCACCTATCAGGGCGTCTCCTGCGGCATCAGCACAAAGCTCGGCGATGTGCTTCCGTTCTTTTTCGACTACGGCTACGGCATTGACGCCGACCGCAAAGGGAAGAAGGGCAATCACGAGTTCAGAGTGCTGGTCGTCGCGGCCTTCGGAAAGAACGAGGCGGCAGTGGAACAGCACTGAAGCATTATAGAGGGGACACTCCTTTATCGGGAATATGCGGGGATCGCCTGTGGGCGATCCCCGTCTTTTGGTTATCTCGAGGGGCGTTCTCCGTGTCTACTTTTTTGAGGCAAGGTCAAACATCAGTCGCACGAGGCAGAATGCGTATCTGCCCCCCATACCCCCCGGAGGGGGGCAAAGTCATGGGCGGTCGGGATGGTTGTTAGTATCGTCATTCCGCCGGTAACATCAGCCGCACGAGGCAGAATGCGTATCCGCAAGGGGTTGTAATCCCTTGTCACACCGCAGGGTCGCCTTATCAGGAGCCCCCTTTGCCAAAGGGGGCGCGCCGGAGGCGGGGGGATTTGCCTCGAAAGGCGCTGCCACCGTTAGACTCACTCCGCAGCCCGTTAAATAGTTGACGGCATTTTACGGCGCCATAAACTATAACCAGCATTTGGAACTATCACCTCAGTTTGCGGGATCCACGTACCGGTAAGCATGCCATCCGATCCGATCGACAATAAAAACCGACGCTACTTTGACGGGGGCGGTGCCGCTCTTCGCGTGGTGAAGCGCGCGCTCGAAGGCGCGCGCATCGTCCGCATCGCCACGGCCTATTTCGAGCCTTCGGGCTATCAGTGCCTGCGCGAAACCCTTCGCGGGAAAGAGGTCAGGCTGCTCCTCGGGCGCCCCGATACCGGTTCCGACAAGATCCGCGAGGTGATCGACGAGTTTTTTACGGCGCTCTCGAGCGGCCCGATGGAGAAGCGCACCCGCGCCATGGAGGAGCTGTGCGCGGCGCTGGAGCGCGGGCTCTTTCAGGTGGCCATATCGTCCGGTGACGGAGGGCGTTCCACGACCATCGGGCCGCGCTATCTCCACCATCATGCCAAGCTGTACATCGCGGACCGGCGCTCCGCGGTCGTGGGTTCGTCCAATTTCACCTTCAACGGCCTGATAACCAGCCGCGAGGCGGGCATTACGCTGACCGATGACGGCGACGTGCGCTACTTTGTGGAGCGTTTCGACGCCTATTACAAACAGGCCCGGCCAGTGGCCGGGGAGCTCCTCGATCGTCTCAGGCAGTGGCTCCTCGTGTACCGGCCCTTCGACATCTACATGCGCTCGCTCATCGAGCTCTACGGCCTGCCGTCGGACGCCGCACGCGGTCGTCTGCCCGAACTCGCCGGTTACCAGCGCCCGGTCGTTTCGCGCATCATCCGCAACTTCGAGGAGTACGGCGGGTGCATGCTGGTGGCCTCGACGGGGCTCGGGAAGACCATCATGGCGGCGCACGTGGTGGCCTATTTGAGGATGAAGGGCGATATCGACTCGGCCATCGTGCTCTGCCCTGCGGGGCTCAAGTCCATGTGGAACCGCACCATGCGCGCGGCGCGGGTGTCGAGCGCCGAGTTTTCATACTACATCATATCGGTCGACGACTGGAAGAAATACAAGGACATCGGCATCCTCGAGCATGAGCTCCGCCATGCCGATGAAAAAACGGTCATCATCCTCGATGAAAGCCACCATCTCAGAAACGCCGATAAAAGCGGGGAACTGAGAAAGAGGAACCGTCGCATAATCGATTCGGTCAGCCGCTCGGCGCGCGTTTTGCTGATGACCGCCACGCCCTACAGCCGCAAGGTGGACGATATCAACGACCAGCTCATGATTCTGCCCCACAGACTGAAGGAGGAGGGCCTGCTCGGCATGGACAGCGTTCGCCCGTGGAGCGTCGAAAAGCCCGGCGATCTTTCGGAGATGGCGCCCGGTGTGGTGCTCACCGCTCCGAGTGTGGTAAAATACTTCAGCTCCGAGGATGAATCGGGGAACCGCTACGTGCTGTTCTCTGGTAACCAGCGCCGCTTTTTTCCGAGAAAGATGCATATCCGAAATATCAACTATGAAAATCGCGTCGACGACCTGCTCCTCGAGCTGTTGAACAGCGGCCTGCTCAACCGGAGGAACGTTGTGTACGACGAGGACGAGGCGCTTTTGTTTGACGACGTATCGAATGGTGTGCGCAATCCGCTTTTCGAGGCGCATCTTGTTCACCAGTTCTGCTCCTCGCTCAAAGAGGTCGATTCGCTGCTCGGCAAGATGCAGGAGGAGGGTGGTTTCTCCACGCTCCGCTTCGCGAGTCAGGAGGAGCTCTCGGACTATGTACACACGGCGCGCTGTGACCTGCATCCCCTCATCACGAACGATTCGGGAAGCTGTGTGGACCCCAAGATAAACGCGGTGCTTGCCATCCTCGCCGAGTTTGCGTCCGACAAGGCCGTTATCTTCTGCCATTATCGCGAAACCGCCAGGTACGTGGCCGAATGTGTAAAGCGATACGCGCCCGAAAGGAGCGTCGAGACCACCGTTGAAAAAAAGCCCGACGATATTGAACGGATATTGCGCCGTTTCGCTCCGATTGCCAACACGATTGACATTTATTCCGACGAGAAGGAGCCGGACGACGAGAACGGTGCGATCGACGTGCTCGTAGCGACCGGCGCGATGTCGGAAGGATTCAATTTCCAGGACGCGCCGCTGCTCATCAACTTCGACCTGCCCTGGACGGTGCTGGTGCTCGCCCAGCGCATGGGGCGCATCCTTCGGCCCTGGCACGAGCCGCGCGACGTGTTTATCTATAATCTGATACCATCCACCATGTCCAACCAGAGGATAAGCCACGCGCTCAACTGGAAG
>JADFDB010000164.1 GCA_018263175.1 Spirochaetota bacterium | reverse complement strand
TTCCCCGAGCTCCCCGATCAGGACCCCCATTTTACCGATGTCGTTTATCGTAAAGGTCACCAGATATTCCATTCCGTTATGAAGGTTCAGAAACGCGTTCCCGTCCTTTTTATCCTTCATCGCGGTCTCGACGTCGAATTCAATATCCGTGTTTTTACGATCGTAAAACACCAGCTTGTTGAATACGGCATCGAGGTATTTCAATCGGAGCCGGAGCGTGAGCGTCGTGCCTTTATATTTTGAAATATTCACCGCGATATCATTCAACAGTATATCTTCATATTCCATCGCTGAATGAACGACCGGAACAATCAGGATCAGGAATAACGACAAAACGGCCACAAAGCGTTTCATGCGACCTCCTGAACGACCAGGCTTCGATCCACCATGAACCGTAGGGAATATCCGAACAGTTGGCAAGCAATTATCATTAGTCTTGTCTCATATCTTGCGGATATCGGGTTTTGTCCCGCCGCAGGCGGGGGAAAACCCGATTAATTCCAGTTATGCAACAACTCTCTTGCTTTCCGTGAAGGTCCCTGAAGGCGCTTTTAAGCAAACCTGCCGGCTTCCGACATCAGGTCTATCGGTACAACTGTGAATTTCTTCTATAAGATCAGACTGAAAGGAGCTGTGTGGATCGTTGGATACCATTCGCCGCCGGGGCTTCTTAACTCCCCGGCGGGCCAGCAGGATTATCAGATTTTCAACGCCTTCCTGACGGTTGAAATCAGGTGGGCTGGCGCAACCGGCTTCTGGAAGACGCCGTCGAAACCGAGCTTGTCCATTTCTATATTCGATGCAGTCGCGGAACCGATGCTGCTGAGAAGGTAGACGGGGATTCCCTTCCCGTTTTTTCGTATCTCCTCGGCCACTCTGGTGCCGGCATCGATGCGTTCCATCATCATATCACACAGAACAAGTGCGGGGCTGCTCTTTGAGAGCTTCTCAACGCCCTCCTGTCCGCTCATCGCCGTTTCAACCGCGAAACCCTCCGCGGAAAGTATCGCCGAGATGGATTCGATGATATCAGGATCGTCGTCGATTATCAGAATCAGTTTTTTGTCTGCCATTGCGTTTCTCCTGTTTAATGTTCTGTTAGGCGGCACCCGCTGTGCCGGGCCGTCTCTGCCTTTTCCATCTTCTCCACGGATGATTCTCCGAGTACGCGCAGCAAAAAGCCGGTCGCCCTCTCCAGCCCATCGGCCGCCTCTTTCGAGAGTCCCTCGCCAAGCTCCCATTCGTACCCGCGAACCGCCAGCATGAACGCGGCCGGCGAACTGCCGTTTATCTCCTCGCACAGCGCCAGGACCGATTCGGCGTCCAGGGCGTGCGTGGTGAAGCTGATGTTCCGTGACGGCATAATCCGGGTAAATTCATAGGGTGCACAGGCTTCCATCGACGCATCGATGAATACGACCACGTCGGCGCCGGCGATATCGTACGCGTCCTCGATATTAAGCTGGTAGTTCGCCTCGCAGTGTAGGAAATCGAGCCCCCGCTCCTCAATCCGGCGGACCAGTTCGATTCCCAGGCCGTCGTCGCGGCGCCCCGGATTTCCGATCCCCCAGACATAAACCCTGAGCCGTTCAGACGCGGTCATTTGCTCCCAACGTCGACCGTGCCGCCCTCCGCATCGATGAGCTTCACCTCCAGGGGCATTCGGCCGAGTGCGTGAGTCGCGCAGCTCAGGCACGGATCGTAACACCTGATGGCCACCTCGACCGCGTTCAGCATGCCTTCGCTGATCTGTTTCTGACCGTTCAGCTTTTCTTTCGCGACGTAATTAACCGCCCTGTTCATGGGCTCGTTATTGTTCGTCGTCGAGACGATGAGGTTCGCCATGACGATCTGGTCCTGTTCATTGACCCGATAATGATGGAAAAGCGTGCCGCGCGGCGCTTCGAGCAGGCCCACGCCCTCGCTCTGCCTCTTTCCCTTGACCACCAGATCGTTCTTGAGCAGATCCTTGTCATTCAGCAGTTTCTGCATGGCCTCGGCCGAATGCAGGAGCTCGATCAAGCGCGCCCAGTGCATGTGCATGGACATGTTGTTGGGTTTGCCCTTCGTGTATGCCTTGTATTCCTCAAATTCCTTCTGGGCGAGCGGTGACGGAATGAAGTCGCAGGTGTTCAGCCGGCCGAGCGGTCCAACCGTATACCATCCGTCCGACTTGCCGACCGATTTGAGATAGGGGAACTTCATGTAGCTCCACGAGCGTACCTCCTCTCCTATGTATTTGAGATAGTCCTGATAATCTACGTCGTTGAGGATCTTTTTACCCTCGGAGTCCACGGCCCGCAGCACCCCGTGGTACAGGTCGAGGGCCCCGTCCTTCCCTACGAGGCTCAGATGGCTTGATGGAAATACCGCGAAATTGTCGATGAACGCGGCGTTCTTTTTATGGTAGCCCTTGAAGAAATCGAGCGCTCCCTGCGCCCACTCAATCATCTTTTTCGTATTGAGCGGATCGCTCCCCTTGAGAAACTCGTCGCGCTCCTCGGTACTCAGGCACTTGTTGATGCCGCCGGGAATGGCCCCCGTGCCGTGGATCTTCTTTCCGGCCGTGGCCCGTATTATCTCCTGCCCGAACTTGCGCATCATGACACCCTGCACCGCGAGGTCCTTGTGGTGGATCGCGACGCCTATTATGTTGCGTATCGCCGGGTCCGCGTCGATCCCGAAGAGCAGGTCGGGCGACACAAGGTGAAAGAAGTGCAGCGCGTGCGACTGGAATATCTGCCCGTAATGCATGAGCCTGCGCATCTTCTCGGCGGTCGGGGTAAGCCCATCGCCGGTGCCGGCCCCGACGATGACGTCCATGGCCTTCGCGGCGGCGAGGTGATGGCTGACGGGGCAGATGCCGCACAGTCGCTGTACCAGCACGGGCGCCTCCCAGTACGGCCGTCCCTGCACGAAGCGTTCGAATCCCCTGAATTCTACAATATGCAGCCTGGTATCGGTCACCTGGCCCTGCGAATCGAGCTGAATGGTCACCTTGCCGTGGCCCTCAACGCGTGTTACCGGTTCTATCGTGATCTTTCTTCCCATGTCTCTCTCCGTATCAGTCAAACTTCACGACTTCATAAGGCAGATCTAAGGGCTTGCCCTCCAACAGCGCGACAAGCGCGTTCCAGATGAGATCGGCCCTCGGCGGGCAGCCCGGCAGATAGTAGTCGATTTTCACTATCTCGTGCAGCGGGTACACCCTGTCCAGTATCATTGGAAGCTCGTCATCATTCGGGATCATCCCGTCGTCCACCGTCGGGCAGTTCAGGTACGCCTCTTCCAGACACTCCTTGACCGGGATGCCGTTGCGCATGGCGGGAAGCCCCCCCATTATGGCGCATTCACCCAGGGAGATGAGAACTTTACAATGTTTGCGAAAGAGCCTCAGGTTTTCGACGTTCTCGCTGTTGCAGCACCCTCCTTCGATAATGCCGATATCGCACTCTTTCGTGAAGTTCTTGATGTCGTTTATGGGCGACTTGTTGAACTCAACGAGATCTATAAGAGTAAGTATACGCTCGTCGATGTCGAGCACCGACATATGGCATCCAAAACATCCGGCAAGCGACGCCGTCGCGACCACCGGCTTGCTCATATCGTTTCCTCCAGTTATTTCCGTGTTGCTTTACGCCCCTTCGACCTCGCTTCCTATCGGCCGGTCGTCATACTTGCGTTTACCTATGGGCACGGCATAGCCCACTTCCTTCCTGATCAGGGCTCCAACCGGACACAGGTCCATTGCCCGTTGTGCCTGTTCATCGTCAAGGGACGCCGAAAGTTTCGGATCGTGGCTTATCCTCACCTTCCCGCCCCTGTTTATGAGTCCAAATACCTTCTTTCCGTCTATCGTGATGCCCCTCACGCACCGCAGGCACTGTATGCAGCGGTTCCCGTCCTTGTAGAGCTTCGGAATAGACGCATCCACCCCTCTCCGCGGCCAGAGATACGGAAAGCGCGGGGCAAGCATGAGATACCGGTAGGCCAGCGCCTGCAGCTCGCAATTGCCGCTTTTCTCACACACCGGGCACATGTGGTTGCCCTCGACGAACAGCATCTCTATGATCGATTTGCGCATATCATTTATTTCGGGGGTGTCGTTCTCGACGATCATCCCGCCGGCAACCGGCGTGGTGCAGGCCGCCATGTTCCTGCCGCCCACCCGTACCGTGCAAATCCTGCAGGCGCCGGCGGGCTTGAGGCCGTCAAAGTGGCAGAGGGTCGGGATAAAGATCCCGTTCGCACGCGCCGCCTCGACGATGGTCTGCCCGGCCTTCGCCGTGCATTCTTTGCCGTCTATGGTGATTTTTATCTCGCTCATCTCAGTGCTCCTCGTGGACGTTTGGTATTCTACCGGCCGCTTCACAGGATGCTTTAACGGCCCGGGAGAGATCGAACTCGCTGGCGAAGTCGGCGTTCTTGCGGACCTTCGCCTCGTAGATTTCCCTGAAATTCTTGAGCGTCGTATAAATGGGATTGGGTGAGGTCTGCCCGAGCCCGCAGCGGCTCGCGGACTTAACGGTTACGCACCAGGACTCGAGCTCATCCAGATCGGCCATCGTTCCGTGCCCCTCCATAATCTTCTCGAGCT
>JADFDB010000163.1 GCA_018263175.1 Spirochaetota bacterium | reverse complement strand
GAGTGAGCGCCCCATGCTGATCGAACGCCGGCAAAAACCCAAGGGGATCGTGCCGCTGCCGTCCATGGCGGACATCGCCTTCATCCTCCTCGTTTTTTTCATCCTGACGAGCACCATCGACATCGAGCGGAACATCCCGGTGGCGCTGCCCGAGGCGCACGCGACCGAGAGCGGCTCGAAAAAATACTTTCATGTGTGGATCGATGCAAAGGGCGACTGCTTTGTCCGGGGCGAGCGGCTGGACCGCGAGGCCCTTTACCGCGCGGCAAAGTACCGCGCGGCGGACAACCCGGACGTGCGGGCGATGATCGGCGCGGACGCGGGGCTGCCGTACCGGCGGGTGAACGAGGCGATGGAGTCGCTCAGGGACGCCGGGGTTTACAACATCGTGCTCCTGTCGAGGAAGAAGCGATGAGCGCGGCACTGGCCCTGTCGGGGCGGCTGGTGCGCTACGTGCGCCTGCGCCCGCCGCTCATGTGGTCGCTCGTGTCGTTCGCGGTGCTGTTCGCGCTCCTCTTCGCAGTGCGCTGGAGCGAGTCTTTCGACGCGAAGGACTTCGCGTCGTTCGAGGCCTTCGAGATGGTCGAGATACGGCTTTCGCGCCTCGAGACGCAGGCCGACATCACCCTGTCCGATTCGGCCGCTCCGGCGCCGGAGGTCCCCGAGGAGAAGCCCGCGAGCTTCGGCTCGGAGGACGGAAGCTTCGAGGCGCTCGCGGACTCGGCGCTCCCGCCGCGGCCCGTGTTCAGCCGCCTGCCGCGCTACCCGGAGTCCATGCGCAAGGCGGGCGTTGAGGGCGTCGTGGTGGTGGAGCTCGGGATCGACGAATCGGGTACGGTGGTGTTCGGGCGCATCGTGCGCCCGCTCGGACGCGAGTTCGACGCGGCGGTGATCGAATGGGCGCGCAGGATCAGCTTCCGCCCGGCGCTTACGAAGGAGCGCGTCCCCATGCGCTGCCGCATACGGCTGCCGATACGGTTCAAACTGGATAGCTGATAGTTACCGAAAGAATCTTGATTTTCCGCGCGTCCGCGCGTATCATACCATCACCAGGGAATAACAAAATTTACGGGAGGCGATGTATGAAGATAAGCGCGCGCAACATGATAAAGGGCAAGGTCAAAAGGCTCACGCACGGCGCGGTGAACACGGAGGTCGTGATAGAGCTTCCGGGAGGCACGGAAATCGTGTCGATTATCACCAAGGCCTCCGCCGATACGCTCGGCCTCACACAGGGGAAGGACGTCCATGCGGTCATAAAGGCGTCCAATGTAATGCTTGCCGTGGACTGATCCGCGGCTCGCAGTAAATCCGCTTCCGGTCGTTGCGGTGAACGGCGGCTCCCGGCCGGCGTATTCACCGCGTGTTGTTTGATAGCGTGTGTGCCTTGCGGTGACATTCTTGTCGGTAACGCAAAAAGTCTAATACTATGAGGATTACCTGTTCAGGAGGTTTTTATGAAGGGCCTGTTACGAAGAGTCGCCGTATGCGCGGCCGTGGCGGTGCTCGCCGCGGGAACGGCTTTTTCGGCCGGGGAAAAGAATAAAGAGGTCATACTCGCGACGACGACGAGTACGCTCGATTCGGGACTGCTCGATGAGCTCATCCCGGTGTTTCAGAAGAAGTCGGGATATTTTGTAAAGCCGATCGGCGTGGGCTCAGGGCAGGCCATGGCCATGGGAGAGCGCGGCGAGGCCGATGTGCTGCTCGTGCATTCGCCGGATGCCGAGAAGAAGTTCATGGACGCGGGCTTCGGCAAGAACCGGCGGATCGTGATGCATAACGACTTCGTCATCGTGGGACCGAAGAAGGACCCGGCCGGAATAAAGGCCTCGGGCTCGGCAATCGATTCGATGAAGAAGCTCGCATCATCCGAATCGCTCTACATCTCGCGCGCGGACAACTCGGGCACGCATGCCAAAGAGCTCAAGCTGTGGAAGGCGGCCGGTATCGATCCAAAGGGGCGGAAGTGGTATCATGAGACGGGCCTCGGCATGGGGCAGACGCTCTCGGTCGCATCGGAAAAAGAGGGGTATACGCTGAGCGACCGCGGCACCTATCTCTCGATGAAGAAGGCGCTTGCGCTGTCCATTCTTCGCGAAGGCGACAGGGACCTGCTTAACACCTACCATGTAATCGAGGTGAACGAGACGAAGTGGCCTAAGGTGAACACGGCCGGGGCGAAGGCGTTCGCGGATTTCATGGTGTCGGCCGAAACCCAGAGGCTCATTAAGAAATACGGCGTCGCGAAATACGGCTCGCCGCTCTTCTTCCCCGACGCGGTGAAGTAACCCATACAACAGGCATCTTCCCGGCCGGGGCGCGTCGTTCGGCGCGCCCCGGCCGGTTCCATCACTCCCCGAACTTGACGTCGGCGATGAGGCGGTCGAGGTTCGGGGAGAGCGCGTTGTTGATAAGGCGCCCGCGCACCGCCTGCGCGCCGAGTTCGCGCATGAGCACGGGGTTTCCCGCGGCCGTATCGGGGTACTCCGCGTACTCGGTGGTGTAGAGCGGTATGCCGAGCGTCTTCGCCGATTTGGCCGCCTCGAAGATGCCGCCCTCCGCGGGTGATTCGACGATATACACGGCCTTCGACAGCGCGCAGGCGAGCCTGTTTCGGCGGAAGGCGTTGAACGTGGAGTATTCTGCGGCGAAGCCGAAGGACGACAGGAGGAGCATTGCGTCGGGATTGTACACTTCTTTCAGCGAGTCGGGCATCCTGAGCTGGGAGAAGCCGTAGGGCAGGACGCCGATGGTCGTGCCGCCGCTCTCGAGCGCCGCGCGGTGGGCGATCATGTCGGCGCCGCGGGCGAGGCCGCTGACGACCGTTATGTGATGGCGCACCAGATCCTGCGACGCGAGATAGGCGACGAGCTCGCCCTTCTCGCTCACGCTCTTTTCGCCGAGCACGGCGGCCGACTTCTCCCGTAAAAGCGCGCGGTTGCCGTAGGCGTAGAGCATGGGTGGCGCCTCGTTCTTCAACAGGCGCGCGAGGCGTTCGGGGTAGGACTCCTCGAAGAAAAGGACGATCTCGATTCCCGCGTCGATGAGTTTGAAATACTCGTCCTCGACGAGCGCGAGCCTGCCGCGTGCGGCATCGATCGCCGCGGCGATCGGCTCGCGGAACGAGAGCTCGGCGCGCATCTCCTCGGGGCTTAGCGCGAAGAGGTCGACGATCGAGAGGCCCGGTCCGCGCAGGGCGTCGTGGATCTCGCGCATCGAGGCGGGGCCGATGCCTTTTACCTGCTCGAGCGCCATCCAGTACTTGTCGTGTTTCATGAACCTTCCCGTTCGTGGCGGTGCCTGCGGCGGCCGCTTCATCATTTATCCCGCAGGGGACGCTGTCCCCCGTTAAAATGTTCGGCCGCTCCCTGAATCGTACGTTTACGTAAAAGAAATCATGGATATATAATATTGAATATATTTTACCATCCAAAATGATGACAAATGCCCTAAAAAATGCCTAAAATATGCAAAAAAGAATGAATTCATGTTGACAACTATGGCCGTATTTTTAAAGTTTAACCCAGCGAATAAGGCGGATGCCGTTCGCTGCGGGAATGCGCAGTTGCGGGGATTCTTATTTAAAGATAAGAATATTGTCAATGTTTATTGGGCAATCGCACCCGAAAGTGTGGATGCGGATTTCCTGGCTTTTTCTTCAATGAATTATTAAAATTTGCAGGAGGTTGTCATGGCCTTAAATCCATTAATTGATTCTCGGGATGTGCGTTTCGTACTTTTCGAAGCCCTGGAGGCTGACAAGCTAACCCAGTACTCAAAGTTTGCCGATTTCGACAAGGATACCTTCGAAGCCACTCTCGACCTCGCCGAGCAGATAGCGGTCGAGCAGATTTATCCGACCGCGGCGCTGGGTGACAAGGAAGGCGGCTGCACGTACGATCCACAGACGAAAAAGGTTACAATTCCTCCCTGCTACAAGCCCGTCATGGACGCCTATTATCAGGCCGGCCTTTTCGGTCTCTCCGACGAGCCCGAGCACGGCGGGTCCGGCATGCCGGTCGCGTTCAATGCGGCGGTCATGGAGTATATGTGCGCCGGCAACTACCCCCTCGGGATGTATCCCGGCCTTTCGCACGGCGCGATGGAGCTCATCGCGGTGTTCGGCACGAAAGAGCAGCAGCACGAATACATGCCCAAGATGATGAGCGGCGAGTGGGGCGGCACCATGGCGCTCACCGAACCCGAAGCCGGTTCCGACGTGGGCAACCTCAAGACCAAGGCCGTCAAGCAGGCCGACGGCACCTATAAAATCACCGGCCAGAAGATATTCATCTCCTCCGGCGACAACGATTACTACAAGAACATGATTCACCCGGTGCTCGCACGCATCGAGGGCGACCCAAAGGGCACCAAGGGCATTTCGATATTCATCGTTCCCAAGTATCTCGTCAAGAAAGACGGCTCGCTCGGCGAGTTCAACGACGTTACCTGCACCGGTATCGAGCACAAGATGGGTATTTCCGGCTCGGCGACCGCGCAGCTTGCTCTCGGTGACAACGGCAAGTGCGTCGGCTACCTCCTCGGCGATGAGCGCAAGGGCATGAAGATCATGTTCAAAATGATGAACTACGCGCGCATGGGCGTCGCGATTCAGGCACAGGGCAACGCGTCCGCCGCGTACATGCACGCC
>JADFDB010000162.1 GCA_018263175.1 Spirochaetota bacterium | reverse complement strand
CGACGGGCGGGTCCGGCCCGCGGCCGACAAGGATAATCGAGGCCCCAAACTCCGGTCGATGTCGAAGTATTTCATCACATCCCGCAATGATAGAGAAAGGGGATGTACAAAAAGATTCGCGGGACCTGCCATCGTGGTGGATGAACACTTGTTCCGTCCCGCCGGGAGCCGGGCTTTACGGGAGATCCGGCGGCTTACAGTTTGACGAGCTCGATGTAGAGCGATCCAAGCTCATTCTCGGTATCGAGATATGCCGTTCCGATTCCGTCGGGATGGGCGGTTCTCTGAACGACCTTCCCCCCTCTGTCGGTCCAATTCTTGATTTCCTTATTCAGGTCGTCTACATAGATGCCGAGGTGATGAATTCCGGGACCGTGTTTTTCGAGAAATTCCTTTACGATATGCTCACCCTGCACAATCTGCATGAGTTCGAGATCGATATTGCCCACGCGCGCCAGGCCGATTTTGGTAATGAAGCTGACTTCTTTACCACGGAGGATGGCCCTTGCCTCCGGCATCTGAAACGTGATGAATTTTATACCGAAACTCTCTTCCATGAATTTAGCGGCCTTTTCAACATCGTGGACGACCACGCCCACCTGGTTTATCTGCGGAATAGTGCCCGTATTATCTTCCGGCATGCATGCCTCCTTCGGTTTTAATAATTGAGTTGTTGGATAATCGTGGAATGCGATCCGTTTCCCCCGCAGCAGGCGGGGGAAACTCGATATTTTCAAGATCCACAACAAGCCTATCGTATTTAGTTTAAGCTCCGCTGAATTCGACGATTGATGCTTCGTCTCACAGCTCCATGAGCTGGCCACCGCAGAGATTGACCGCCTGTCCGGTAATATATCGGGACTCTTCGGACGCGAGAAACGCAACGAGATTCGCGGCGTCCTCTATTTCACCGATAAACCCGAGTGGTATCTCCCTGGCCATTTCCTCTTTGCGCTCCTCGAACGAGTTTCCATAAAACTGTGACTCAAGCTCAAGCTGCCATTTCAAAAGATCCGTGTACACCTGACCGGGGCAGATGGCGTTTACGCGTATCCCGAGGCCTCCCATCTCCTTCGCCATGACTTTCGTAAACATTATCACGCCCGCCTTCGCGCATGCGTATGCCCCATTGAAGAGCGGCGGGAATTTTCCGGCACGCGAGGCGGTGTTCACAATGGCTCCCGGCCTGCCCATCATCAGCGGCAGCACGGCCTTCGTGACCCTGTAGGTTCCGTTAAGGTTGACATTGATCGTCTTAAGCCACTGGGCTTCCTCATAATTGTTCAGCGTATTGGGTACGCCGAACGCGGCACCGGCGTTATTACACAGAATATCGACATGATCGAAATCCTTTTTAATCACATCGATCATGTCGTGTACCGACTGTGTGCTGCAAACGTCGACAGGGACCGCAAGGGTTTTTACCGTGTGTTCTTTCGCCAGTTCCCTGCAGATGTCCTTCATTTCATCGGCGGGAGCGGTTCTTATGGCGCTGTCTTTGTCCTGGGCGCCCAGATCGGCGACAATGATATGCGCGCCGCACGAAGCCATCTTTCGGGCAATGGCATACCCCATGCCGGTACGCTTGCCGGCTCCGGTAATGAGTGCCGTCTTTCCTTTCAGGTCTTTATACATGACGTATGATGCCTCCATCATCTTGAGCTGAATGCCGATCATGTCTTAAAAAATATTAGACTTGTTTCATACTTCGCGAATATTGGTTTTCCCAGTTATGAAACAACTCTATTATAGTTGGGTTTATTCGCTCTCGTCAGATGTTTGCAGGTAAACGACTTTATTACGGCCCTCCTCCTTCGCGCGATACAGGGCGGTATCGGCCATCTTTTTTAGTGACGCTATATCGTCCGCGCTCTCGGGGAACGAAGCCAGTCCCTGGCTGGTGGTGACCTTTTTTATTGCTCCGTCAAAGCGTGCAAGCGTGTCGAGCTTTTCCACATCGGCACGGATGGCGTCACATACCGACAGCGCATGGTCCTTCGCGGCTCCCGGCAGCAGAAAGGTAAACTCATCGCCCCCGTAGCGCGCGATAATGTTTTTATCACGCAAATGCCGCTTGAAAACCTCGGCCACATCACGGATAACTCCATCGCCCGTTTCGTGGCCGTAGAGTTCGTTGATCTGCCGGAAGTAATCGAGGTCTACCATGACGAGCACGAGCGGCTCGCCGGATTTTCTCGATTCCTCGACGTACTGATGCAGCGAATCGTCGAGGAAGCGTCTGTTGTAGACTCCGGTCATCTCGTCCGTTATCGCCCTTTTACGGGCCTTGTCCCCCCATTGCACCATATCGAAAAGGAAGTCGCCGGTATTTCTGAGCCTCTGCGTCGTTATGTTGAGCATCCGATACATTATCTTCTGGGCGGTTTCAGGACTGTGTTCGATAATCTCGAAAATTGAACGCTGATGCAGTCTGAAGAGTACGCTGTCCTCCCGCGAGATGCAGGTGGCGGACCGTGGCGCGTTTTCGAAGATGGACATTTCGCCGAAGAAGTCCCCGCTTTTGAATATCGCGATTTCTCGGCTTTTGCCGTCAGGAAGCGAAATCGAGGTCGCCACGCTTCCCAGCCTCACTATATACAGTTCGTTTCCCTTATCACCCTGACGGAAAAGCACGCTGCCGCCTGCGACCTTCACCTCCTCGAGATGAGTGAGTACTTCCCTGATCTCTTCGTCTTTCAGAAGGGAGAATATTTTAATTGAGCTTAAAAAACCGTATACCGAATTCATCGCGAGCGTACTCTCCAGTCAGTCCTTGCTTCCGGTCGTCTTTATGGCGTTTCCGCCGGCGTTCCGGGCATCGAGCATTCTTTCGAAGGCCGTGCGTACGGAATCCGCACAGTTGCAGTGATCGGGGCACAGGGCTACTCCAATGCTCGATGTCATTTTAAAGGCCTTCTCGCCCGTAACGGCGGCCGCGTCGACCGAGCCGAACGATTTGTGCAGGCGCGCTGCGCATTCCATGGCCGTATTCGAGTCTGCTTCCGAAAGCACGCAAAGAAACTCATCTCCACGAAATCGTATGCCGATGCTTTTGGCGCCGATGCTTTGGCCGAATGCCTGCGCAAGCATTTTCAAAACTCTGTCACCGGCCTCGTGGCCGTGGTTGTCGTTGATTTCCTTGAAATTATCCGGTTTAATGACGATGACCGCAAACGAGCCTTCGCCTCGATTGAGCACCGGCATGACTTCTTCATCGAGGAACGATCTGTTGTAGAGTCCGGTAAGCTTGTCATAGTGAATCTGTTTCCGTAGGTCCTCCACCCATCTTGTCTTTTCGGATATGAGACTGTTCGTGTATCGTATTCTTCCCGCCACGGTGGCAAGGAACCGGTGAAGAATACGCGCGGCCATTTCTCCATGACGTTCGAGCAATTCGCTGAACCTGGTCCCCTCCGAAGGAAATCGCAGGATGACGGATTCCTTCTCGGCGATCGCCGTGGCGGTCCGGGGACTGTTCTCAAAAAGGTCGAACTCGCCGAATGTTTCGCCGTCGATAAACGTGGCAATGCAGCTGCTCTCCCCGTTGGTTTTCCTGTTGATGGAGATCTCACCGGTCTGCACGACAAAGAGCGCGTCCGCGGAATCCGATTCCTTGAATATGACGCTTCCAGCCGTAAGGCGCATGCAGTCGCTGTATTGCGCAATGACCGCAAGTTCGCTCTCTTTCAATTTCGAGAAGAGGCTGACGTTTTTCAGTATTTCGATGCGATCTTCCATACAAACGGCACCATCCCACCCTTTCGGATTACAGACGAAACTCACCAGCGTCATAAATGCACATTTCTTTTCCATTGCGGATCCTGACGCTTACCCGCTTGTTTTCCGTATTTACGAGGTCCCAGTGGAGCGCCGACTGGTTGAAGCCGAGGGCCTGCCTGTCCGCCGCAGTCAGCGCCGAGGGATTGCCGGCATAGGCATTCGTATATGAACTGCCGAGGGCGATATGACAGTTCCCGTAGCTTCCCCCGTAATTCTCGTCGAACAGGGTGTCGGCCATAAATCGGTCGATTTTAGAGAAGCGCTTGTCGGTAAGCGAGAACTCCCCTATTCGCGACGCGCCCTTATCCATCATCAGCGTCTCTCTAAGGAATGCCTGGCCCCTGGCCGCCGTCGCCTTTACCACTTTGCCTTTTCCGAAGAGCAGGCGGACTTTTTCGACGTAGTTACCGTTGCGGAATGACGGCTGGTCGGCGTAATACTCTCCGCCGGCGCCCCGCCAGTCGGGGGACGTGAATATTTCAAATGATGGAATGTTTCTACCGCTGACGCCGATAAAAATTCTTCGCTCGCCCATCTTCATCGATAGGTCCATCGATTCGCTTTCGATCCGGATCTTCATGATTTTCAGAGAATTAAGCCATTTTTTCACTTCGCCGGCGGCCTCGAAAATCCGTTCCCAGCGGGCTACCGGATTTCGCTCGTTCAGCATGCAGGCCTTTACAACCTGATCGGAATACTGTTTAAGGCTCAGACTGGCCTGTGAGGCGAGCGCTTCGGTAGGATAGGTGCACAGCGTCCAGCCGAAGACGCCCCTGTCCTCACGCCGGTTGAGAATCTCCCGCATCGCTTTTCGCGTAACCGCGGCATCGTTCATCGCCTTCGGGTCGATTCCCTGCAAATGGGTAAGCGATGAAGGAGC
>JADFDB010000161.1 GCA_018263175.1 Spirochaetota bacterium | reverse complement strand
ATCAAAAAGCTTATCATTTCGTCGGACATGGTTCTCCTCTCAACAGGTTATCGATCAGGGTTGTTGCACGGCCCGGGAATACGGCCACGCCTCCGGGGACCCGCAACAGGCCTGTTCATTGCGGGGCGAAAAAGAGCTCGCCCTTCCCCTTCCGTATGATCCGCATGCCGCCGTCCGAACAGTCGACCACCGTCGATGGCTCGGAAATTTTCGGCCCGCAGTCGATCACCAGATCGACCTCGTTTCGGTACACCTTCTCGAGGTCGTCCGGCTCTATGATGTATTCGCCCGCCGCGGTGCTCACGCTCGCCGAGATGATCGGCCGCCCCAGCGCGCGCACGATCTCGCGCGCGACGTTATTGTCGGGTATCCGCACGCCGATCGTCTTCTGCTGCGAGATGGCGATCTTCGGCACGAGCCGGCTCGCCTTGAAAACGAAGGTGTACGGCCCCGGCAGGGCCTTCTTCATCGTCTTGAAGGCCGGGTCCGAGATGTTGCGCGCGTACTCGTGAAGCTCGCCTATATCCGAGAACACAAAACTCAACGGCTTGTTTCTCGCAATCTTTTTAATATGATAAATCCGCTCGATCGCCCGCCGGTCGTTGATGTCGCAGCCGTACGCATAGACGGTGTCGGTGGGGTAGATGATTACGCCCCCCTCTTCGAGCACCTCCCGCGTCTTCTGGATGAGCCGCTTCTGCGGATTCTGTTCGTTGATGACGAAAATCATCGTTTTTACGCTTCCTTACGCTCCCCGACCCCGATGGTATTCATGTGTGAACCGTGCGCCCGGCCGGGTGCCGCCGTCGATACTCCGGCCTTCTATACCTATCGGCATGCGCGGGCCTGTTTGATTAGAGGACAAAAAAGGCTTTTGCAAGAATGCCGCTTGCAAAAGCCTTCTCCCTAACATGTCGCCAGGAGTGTAAATGATTATCAATCATTTATAAAATCGGCCGGATCGGATTTTTGCTTTACACTTTTTCATCGGCCGGGTGTATTCCTCCGGGGCATTGAGCGGCCAGGAGAGAGGGCCGCGCCCCGATACGGCCGGGGATCGTAATGACGGCGCGTTAGTATGGTTTTTGCCGATATTCACTTCTCATCCGAAGCGATCGGGCATGCGCGGCGCGATTAATGATTGAAACGGCGTCCCCGCGATGCTACTATGACGGTACGGACGTGCGATTTTTCGGAGTAATGATCTGAACGATAAGGGAAAATGCCTAAAATTGACCTTAAAATAAAGAGCCGCGACCTCAACACGCTTCTCTCGGCGATCGAGAAGAACAATCCCGGGGGGGACCTCGATCTGATAAAACGGGCGTACGAATACGCGAGCGAGGCCCACAAAGACCAGACGCGCCTCTCGGGCGAGCCCTATATCGTGCATCCGCTCGAGATCGGGATCATCCTGGCCAACCTCAAACTCGACACCACCACGATCGCGGCGGCGCTGCTGCACGACGTGGTCGAGGACACGCCCGTTTCGCTCGAAATCGTCCGGGAGCGGTTCGGCGAGGAGATCGCTCTTCTCGTCGACGGTGTGACCAAGATATCCTCACTCAAAAAAAAGACGCGCTACAACGACCAGGTACACAGCATCAGGAAGATGCTGATGGCGACCATCAAGGACGTGCGCGTCATCCTCATCAAGCTCGCCGACAAGGTGCACAACATGCGCACCATCATGTTCCAGCCCGAGCAGAAGCAGGTCCGCATCGCGCACGAGGTGATGGACATCTACGCGCCGATGGCCGGGAGGCTCGGCATGTCGCAGATCCGCGCCGAGCTCGAGGACATGGCCTTTCATGTCCTCTATACCGCGGAGTTCGAGGAGATCGCCGCCAAGGTGGCCCGGCGAAAGACCGAGATCGAGGAGTTCATCGAGGACCTGCGCTTCATCCTGGACCAGCAGTTGAAGCGTCTCGACATCGAGGCCGAGATCACCGGCCGCGCGAAGCACTTCTACTCGATCTACCGCAAGATGAAGATCCAGGGAAAGAGCTTCGAGGACATATTCGACATCCGCGCCATCCGTATCATCACGCGCGAGGTCAAGGACTGCTACGGCATACTCGGCGTAATCCATACCCTCTGGTCGCCGATCACCTCGCGCTTCAAGGACTACATCGCGGTGCCAAAATCGAACATGTACCAGTCGCTGCACACCACCGTCATCGGCCCCGACGGCCTGCCGCTCGAGTTCCAGATCCGCACATTCGATATGCACGCCACGGCCGAGATGGGAATCGCCGCGCACTGGCTCTACAAGGACAGGGACACCATACACCAGCGCGCCTTCAAAAACTTCCCCGTGCTGCAGAACATCCCCCGCCCCGAGACGGAGTTGAAGGAGGACGTAAGCAGCCGCGAGTTCATGAAGGAACTCAAGATGGACCTTTATGAAGACGAGATATTCGTCTTCACGCCGAAGGGAAAGATCGTAAAACTGGCCAAGGGCGCCACGCCGATCGATTTCGCCTATGCCATTCACACCGAGGTCGGCAACCGCTGCGTGGGCGCCAAGGTCAACAACACGCTCGTACCGCTCAAGACCGAGATCAAGAGCGGCGACATCGTCGAGGTGCTCACGAGCCCCAAGGGGCACCCGTCGGAATCGTGGCTGAAGTTCGTGAGGTCATCCAACGCGCGCTACAAGATACGCAACTGGCTGCGCAGGGAGCAGGAGGCCGAGCACAAGAGCGAGGCGCCGCCCGAGCCGAAAAAGACCGAGAAGACCGTCGAGGTCTCGATCCCCGAGACCGAGCTCTTCAAGATAAAGAGCATCTCGCGCCAGAAGAAGATGTCGCTCTCGATCGATGGCACGTCGAACGTGCTCATCAAGCTCTCGCAGTGCTGTCAGCCGATCCCCGGCGACGACGTCGTTGGCTTCATCACGCGCGGCAGGGGCATCACCGTGCACAAGAAGAGCTGCCCCTCGCTCAAGCGGCTCACAATCGAAAAGGAGCGCTTCATCTCGATCGTCTGGGAAAGTTCGGAGAACACCTATCCGGTGAAGCTCTCCATCGAGGCGATCGACCGGCCGAATCTCCTTAAAGATGTCGCCGACGAGCTCGCCACCTGCAAGACCAATATCATCAAGGTCGAGGCCACCGTGCACTCGGGCGACAACGCGGTGATCAAGCTGGTCCTTGAGGTCAAGAGCCTCGCGCACCTCAAGGACATCATCGCCCGCCTGAAGCGCCTGAAGAACATCACCTCGATCCAGAAGCTCAACGAGAAAGTCCTCCTGAAATAGGCCATGCGGGTCATACTGGGATCATCCTCGCCCCGCCGCCGGGAGCTTTTACGCGACATCTTCGACGACTTCAGCGTGATGTCGCCCGACGCGGACGAAACGCCCCGAAGCGGCGAGCTTCCCGAAGCATACGCCGCCCGCGTCGCCGCCGACAAGATGCGCTCGCTCGCGCCGCTCGTTTCGGCGGGGCCGGACGGCGCGCTCGTCATCACCTGCGACACCATCGTGACGATCGACGGCGCGATCATCGGCAAGCCTTCCGGCTTCGACGACGCGCTCGCCATCCTCGGACGCCTCTCGGGTCGTACGCACCAGGTGATCAGTGCCCTGACCCTGGCCCTGCGGCGCGCCGACGGCAGCGGTGCCGGCGGCGGACCGGAAGGCTTCGCAACGGCCACCGGCATCGAGCGTTCGGACATCACCTTCAAGCCGCTGGACCGGGAGGCGCTCGCCGCCTATCTCGGCCGCATCGAGTACATGGACAAGGCCGGGGCGTACGCCGCGCAGGAGCACGGCGGGCTTATCATCGAGCGCATCGATGGCTCGGTATCGAACGTTATCGGATTTCCGCTTCGGCTCTTCTATAAAATGCTCATCGAGGCGGGCGCGGGCGCGCTCCTCTCCTCCCATCACGGTGAACGCCTCCCGGAAGGCGGCGCGGCCGTTCCATAAAGGGATTGACCAAAACGCCCCGGCCGTGCTATCCATTCAGCCGGGGCGGCCGCTTCGCCTTCCGGGAGGGGCATGCGCAATGATACAGCGAAAAAAATACGTCATCGACAAAAAGTTCCAGCTGAAGACCGCGTTCTCGATCATCGGCGTCATCCTGATGGTTTCGGCCGTCATCGTCGTCGCGATCAGCGTGAACATCGGCATGAACAACCGGCGCATCAACAACATCATCGTGCTCTACAACAACAACGTGGAGGCACTCCTCGCCTTTTCGCAGGAGGCCGTGGGCACCGAAAACCTGCCGATAGCGAACGTTTCGAGGATACACGCGCAGAACGTCAAGACCATGGAGAAGATCATCGCGCAGAACAACGCGCTCCTCTGGGGCACCGTGGTGTTCATCCTCGCTCAGGCCGTCATCCTCTTCGTCGCGCTCATCCGCAAGACGCACCACATATCGGGACCTATCTATGTGATGTCCAATTACATAAAGGAAATTATCGCCGGGAAGTACCCGTCACCGCGGCCGCTCAGGAAGAACGACGAGCTCAAGGAGTTTTATGCGCTGTTCGGGGAGATGGTGGATGCGGTGAAACGGCGCGGGAAGGGGTGAATTTCCCTCTTTCCCTGTTACCCCAATTGCTGTTTGACTTGTCCGTTCATCCGATAATATCTTTGCTATATCCATGTGGACACTGTCAGATTAATCGTTAACATTAATAGCACTTTTCCAGCTAGTTAAGAAACAACTCTAATAATCATTCAGCAGT
>JADFDB010000160.1 GCA_018263175.1 Spirochaetota bacterium | reverse complement strand
GAGCGCAAATACGAGCGCACCGTCGTCCTCTACGCGCCCGCCACCGGCTACGTCATCGACAAGACGGTGCTTCCTGGCCAGAAGATCGCGATGAACGAGCCGCTCATGACCATCGCCGATCTCAGCACCGTGTGGGGCGAGGCCGAGGTGTTCGAGTCCGACCTTCCGTACATAACGATGGGAATGCCGGTTGAGATCGGCCTTTCGTACTGGCCGGGCAAGAGCTTTCGCGGCCGTGTCGGCTTCATCTACCCGTCGCTCTCGGAAGAGACGCGCACGCTCAGGGTGCGCATGAACATCGCTAACCCCGGCCTGGTGCTCAAAACCGGCATGTACGCCGACGCGCGCCTGGTCTACTCCCCCGGCAGGCGGCTCGCCGTTCCGGAGGGCGCGGTGATGCGCACCGGGGTGCGCGACTACGTCTTCATCGACGCCGGCGGCGACCGCATCGTCCCGCGCGAGGTATCGCTCGGCGTCCACGGCAGCGACGGCTATTACGAGATCGTGCGGGGCCTTTCGGGCGGAGAGCGCGTGGTGACCTCCGCGAATTTTTTGGTCGATTCGGAGTCCTCGCTTCGCGCGGCATTCAGATCGGTCCAGGACAGGGGCGCGCCGGTCGATAAGGCGCCCGGGGGGCACGTGCATTGATCAAAAAGCTCATTCATTTCTCGGCGTACAACCGCCTGCTCGTCATCTTCGTCGTCGCCGCGGCGATCGTCTATGCCGTGTACGCCATGAAGAACATCCCGCTCGACGCCATCCCGGACCTCAGCGACACGCAGGTGATCATCTACTCGCGCTGGGACCGCAGCCCCGACATCATAGAGGACCAGGTGACCTACCCCATCATCTCCTCGCTCCTCGGCGCGCCGAAGGTGAAGACGATCCGCGGATTTTCGGACTTCGGCTTCTCCTACGTCTACGTCATCTTCGAGGACGGCACCGACCTTTACTGGGCGCGCAGCCGCGTCATCGAGTACCTCTCGAAGATACAGGGCTCGCTCCCGCCGGGCGTGAGGACCGAGCTCGGCCCCGACGCCACCGGCGTGGGGTGGGTGTATCAGTATGCGCTCGTCGATAAAACGGGAACGCACGACCTCTCGAAGATCCGCGCCTACCAGGACTGGTACCTGCGCCTTGCCCTGCAGGGCGTGCGGGGCGTCGCCGAGGTCGCCTCCATCGGCGGCTTCGAGAAGCAGTACCAGGTGATCGTCGACCCGAACCGTTTACAGAGCTTCGGCGTTTCTCTCATGGACGTGATGGAGGCCATCAGGAACAACAACAACGAGGCCGGCGGAAGACTCGTCGAGTTCAGCGGACGCGAGTTCATGGTGCGCGCGCGGGGCTACGTGAAGAGCACCGAAGAGCTCTCGCGCATCGTCGTAAAGACGGGGCCGGGCGGCACACCGGTGCTGCTCGGCGGCATCGCGACGGTGACGACCGGGCCGCAGCTCCGCCGCGGTGTCGCCGACTATAACGGCATGGGTGACACGGTCGGCGGCATCGTCGTTATCCGGCACAAGGAGAATGCCCTCAACGTCATCGCACGCGTGAAGGAAAAGATCGAGGAGATGAAGCCTTCCTTCCCCGAGGGCCTGGAGCTCGTAACCGTCTACGACCGCTCCGACCTCATCCTGCGCTCCATCGATACGTTGAGAAAAGAGCTCATCACGATGATAATCATCGTGTCCCTCGTTATCCTCCTGTTCCTCTGGCACATACCGTCGGCGCTGGTGCCCATCCTCACCATCCCCGTCGCGGTGGCGCTCGCCTTCATCCCCATGTACCACGCGAACATCACCTCCAACATCATGAGCCTTTCGGGAATCGCCATCTCCATCGGCGTGCTCGTCGACGGCGCCATCGTGGAGGTCGAGAACGCCTATAAGAAGATCGAGCTCTGGATGGAAAACGGGCGCAAGGGCGACTTCCACGAGGTCCGCCTCGAGGCGCTCATGGAGGTCGCACCATCGGTCTTTTTCTCGCTCCTCGTGATCGCGGTCTCGTTTCTTCCCATATTCACGCTGGTCGACCAGGAGGGAAGGCTCTTTACGCCGCTCGCCTGGACCAAGACGCTTACCATCGCGCTCGCGGCGCTCCTCGCCATAACGCTCGACCCGGCGGTGCGTATGCTCTTCTCGAGAGTGGATCGGTTCAAATTTCGCTCACGCCGTCTTTCGCGCGTCATGGACACCGTGTTCGTCGGGACCTATTATCCCGAGGAAAAACATCCCGTCAGCAAAATTCTTTTTCGTCTCTACGAGCGGCCATGCCGCTGGGTGCTCGCACATCCTCTTAAGACCATCGGCACTGCCTTCCTTATGGTGACCGTTTCCATGCCCGTGTATTTCAAACTGGGTTCCGAGTTCATGCCGCCGCTCAACGAAGGCACCATCCTCTACATGCCCACCACCCTTCCCGGCATTTCGGTCACCGAGACCTACCGCCTGCTCGTCACGCAGGACCGCCTGCTCGCCTCCTTCCCGGAGGTGCAGAGCGTCTACGGGAAGGCCGGACGCGCCGAGACCTCCACCGACCCGGCGCCCTTCTCGATGATGGAGACCACCGTTATACTCAAGCCGGAGGACCGGTGGCGGGAGAAAAAACGCTGGTATTCGTCCTGGGCGCCCGCACCGCTCAAGGCGATACTGCGGCCCGTGTGGCACGACCGGATCTCCTACGAGGAGCTCATCGCCGAGATGGATACCGCGCTCCGGATACCCGGCGTCTCCAACGCATGGACCATGCCCATCAAGGGGCGCATCGACATGCTCACCACGGGCGTGCGCACGCCCATCGGCATCAAGGTATTCGGACCCGACCTCAACGAGATCCAGCGAATCGGCGAGGCGGTCGAGAAACACCTCTATAACCTGCGCGGAACGCGCAGCGTCTTCGCCGAGCGCGTTGGCGGCGGCTATTACCTCGACATCGAGCCGAAGCGCAACTCACTCGCGCGCTACGGCCTCTCGATCGCCGACATCCAGGCCGTGGTTATGAACGGCATCGGCGGCGAGACCGTCTCGACAACGATCGAGGGGCGCGAGCGCTATTCCATCAATGTGCGCTATCCGCGCGAGCTTCGAGGCGACCTGGACCGCATGGGCCGCGTGCTCGTCACCACGAAAGGGGGCGTGCACGTGCCGCTTCGCGAGCTCGCCGATCTCAAATTGAGTTACGGCCCGGCGATGATCCGCGACGAGAACGGCATGCTCGCCGGCTACGTGTATGTGGACGTCGCCGGACGCGACATCGGCTCGTACGTTGACGAGGCGAAAAAAATAGTGTCGGAATCGGTGAAGCTTCCCACCGGCTATTCTCTGGTATGGAGCGGCCAGTATGAGAACATGCAGCGGGTGCGTGAACGCCTTGCGGTCGTCATCCCGATCACGCTCTTCCTCATCTTTCTGCTCCTTTACCTCAATACGCGCTCGGCAGTGAAGACCGGCATGGTCATGCTCGCCGTTCCATTCTCGGTGATCGGTGCGGTATGGCTGATGTACCTCCTCGGCTACCAGGTCTCCATCGCCGCGTGGGTGGGCATCATCGCGCTCATGGGTCTCGACGCGGAGACCGGCGTCTTCATGCTGCTCTTTCTGGACCTCTCGTACGAAGAGGCGAAGCGGGCGGGCAGGCTCCGCACGCGCGCCGATCTCGAGGAGGCGATCATCCACGGCGCGGTCAAGCGCATACGCCCTAAGATCATGACGGTCGGCTCGGCGATAATGGGCCTCATGCCGATCATGTGGTCGATGGGGACCGGGGCCGACGTGATGAAGCGCATCGCCGCGCCGATGGTCGGCGGGCTCACCACCTCTTTTTTGCTCGAGCTTTTGGTCTACCCGGCGGTCTATCTGCTGTGGAAGAAGCGGGAACTGCGGCTGTAGGCAAATCCGGGACCACCGCTCCATGATGTCGTGAAAATACCCGCCTGACGACCAAATCGGGGCGTATTCAGCAATCTTCAGCGGCGGGATATGAATTCTTCAATCGTCATCCCGATGTCTCCGGCGATTTGTTTCAGCAGCAGAGGGGAAAGGTCTCTTCCCTGAAGGAACGGAACGGTTGTACACCTTCCATCGGGGTGGCGAAACTGCTTGTGGGAGCTTTTCTGCCGCGTTTCAACAAACCCCATCGACACCGGGAGTGTTACAACCTCGCGGGGTTTCAGAACGGGAATCGCTCCCATCCTATGAAACCACGACAGTTTGCGTCCCGACGAATTCGCTTTCAAGCCGGGGAGAACCATCTTCAAGAAGCATCGTGATAACTTCTTTCAGGTTGGCATTCAATTCTTCAAGAGTCCCCCCCTGGGAATGCGCCCCCGGGAATCCGGGGACGTATCCGACAAACATACCCGTGTCCGGACAGCGTTCAATCACCGCAGTAAACGTATACATGCAATCCTCCTGCGTTATTCTACTTTAGTGACAATAAACTGCAAATCTCAGGAATATTGGTTTTCCCCCCGCCTGCGGCAGGGGAAAAACGGCCGTATTTTCCGGTTATGCTACAACTCTAAGAATTAGACTTGCCGCAAATCTCAGGAATATCGGCTTCCCTCCGCCTGCGGCGGGGGGAAGCCTGCCCTTGATTACAAGTCATGCAACAACTCTAGTATTTCCGCAAGACAAAATCACTGGAATCCATGGGATATTCACATATAGCATTTTCTGCTTGATTCTTTCCCTCTTCCGCGGGATACCGCTTACGCGGCTGGAATTCCATCGATCGCGTGCCCACATCCGCCACGGCACGGAGGCCGGGGGCAGGGCATCGTCACCATCGCGGCAATT